>JBKJQC010000114.1:0-8976 GCA_046593995.1 Polyangiales bacterium | reverse complement strand
CGTGAGCTTCCGCCTCCTCCGCGAGAACGTCGACGCCAACGGCCTCGCGTCGCGCGTCACCCTGATGCACGGCGACCTCCGCCACGCGGCGATCGAGGAGGAGACGTTCGACCTGGTGACGGGGAGCCCGCCGTACTTCGACGTGAAGAGCGGGATCGTCCCCGCCGACTCGCAGAAGGCGCACGCGCGCTTCGAGCTCCGCGGCGACGTGCGCGATTATTGTCGGGCCGCGCGCCACGCCATGGCCCCAGGCGGACGCTTCGTCTTCTGCTTCCCGACGGTGCAGCGCGATCGCGCCGTTCGCGCCGCGTCCGACGCGGGGCTCGCGCTCCTCACGATGCGCGACGTCGTCCCGCGCGAGGGCATCGCCGCGCTCTTCACGCTCTTCCTCTGCAGCGCGGAAGGGACCGCGCCGACGGTCGTCGAGCCGCCTCTGGTGGTGCGAGACGGCGCGGGACGCCACACGGCCGAGATGGACGCCGCGCGTGCCGTGCTCGGCATGGCCTGACGACGTCTTACCCGCCGCGCGAGGGAGGGTGGATTCCGGCGGCGAACGGGCTCATCATGCGTGCGTACGTCGTAATACCCATGTTAAAACGCCTTGACCTGAAAGGTCGGTGGCTTCATGAATCGAACACTTCATGAATCGTTCAACTGACGCCGACGAGCCGGAGATCGAGCGGCACGCTCACGGAGGGCGCCGCGCCGCGCCCCCCGTCGATGCGCGCGCGCTGGAGGCCGCTGCCGGGTTCTTCCGTGCTGCCGGGGACGTGTCGCGGCTCCGGCTGCTCACCTGCCTGCAGCAAGGAGAGTGGTGCGTGAGCGAGCTCGCCGAAGCGCTCGGCGAGGGGCTCTCGACCGTCTCGCAGCGGCTCAAGATCCTCCGCATCGACCGGCTCGTCACGCGGCGGCGAGACGGGAAGCACATCCTCTACTCGCTCGCCGATGCACACGTCGCTTCCTTGATCGATGCCGCGCTCGCGCACGCCGAGCACCCCGCACCCAAGCACGATCACGAGCCCCACAAGGAATGACATGAACGAGCACAAGCACCACGACCACGCGCATCAGCACGGACCGACCTGCGGACACACCGCGGTCCAGCACGAAGGGCACGTCGACTACCTGGCGGATGGCCACCTGCACCACCCGCACGAGGGGCACTGCGACGAGCACACGCTCGACGTCTCCTCGAAGAACGCCGCGGACTGCACGCCGGCGCACGCGTGCGGCGCGCACGATGCGACGCACACCCACGCCGCGGGATGCGGCCACGAAGCGGTCCCGCACGGCGATCACGTCGACTACCTCGTCGGCGGTCACCTGCACCACCCGTGCGGCGGCCACTGCGACGACCACGGCGCGGTCTCCCTCGTCCAGATCTGATCGGAGGAGCGTGAGCGCCTCGACCTCACTCTCGTCCTCGGGGCCCGATCGAGCCGGCGAGGCCGCGCCTCGGTCTTGTCACGCCGAAGACCTCGGTCCGCGCGAGGCGACGCGGGCAGAGCGGCGGACGCGCTGGGTCGTCGGGCTGACGGCGGTGATGATGGTCGCCGAGCTCATCGTCGGGACGATCACCAAGTCGCTCTCGCTCGTCGCCGACGGCTGGCACATGGCCACCCACGCCGGTGCCCTGGGGCTCGCGGCGCTCGCGTATTGGTACGCGCGCACCCGCGCCTCCGCGGCGTCGTTCACCTTCGGCACCGGCAAGGTCTACGCGCTGACCGGCTTCACGAACGCCGTGGTGCTGCTGCTCGTCGCGTTGGCGATGATGACGGAGGGGATCACGCGCTTGTTCCACCCGGAGCAGGTGCGGTTCGACGAGGCGCTGCCCATCGCGGTGGTCGGCTTCTTCGTGAACCTGGTGAGCTTCTTCCTGCTCCATCCCGGCGGCGATCACGGCCACGATCACGGAGACCACGGGCACGATCACGGACACGATCACGCCGCGCACGACGTGAACCTCCGCGCGGCATACCTCCACGTTGCCGCGGACGCGCTGACGAGCCTGACGGCGATCGGCGCTCTGCTCGGCGGATGGCTGCTCGGCTGGGTGTGGCTCGATCCCGCCATGGCCATCCTCGGGAGCGTCGTCATCCTCAAGTGGGGCGTCGGGCTCGTGCGACAGTCCGGTCGTCAGCTCCTCGACGTGGTGCCTTCGCCGGAGCTCGAGCAGGCCATCCGGGCGCGGTTGCTCGAGCTCGGTGACGCCGAGATCCGTGACCTGCACGTGTGGGAGATGGGGCCCGGAAAGCGCGGCTGCATCGTGTCGCTCGTGACGAAGACCCCGCGACCGCTCGACGACTACCGCACCGCGATCCTCACCGCGGCGCCGATCGAGCACCTCACGGTCGAGATCGATCACGTCGCCGAGGAGTCGCTCGCGGCGTTCTGACACGCTTCATCGTTCGTTGAAGTGAACGAGCTTGCGACTTTGAATACGACCGCGCCGGCCACGATTTGCTGCAACGTGCATCGGCCGACGTGGCATCACTCCTCGACATCAGGAGGTCACGTTCATGTTCCAGCGCGCGCTCGTCCCGGTCGTCACGTTCGTCGCTCTCCATGGCGTGGCCGGTTGCTCGGGTGACGATTCGAACGGCACGAGCTCGCGCGGCAACGTGCAGGTGTTCGTCGTCGCCGAGGAGACGATCCTCTCGGGACTGGAGCCGGGAACGGGCGGCGAGAACATCTCCGACGGCTGGAAGGTCGAGTACTCGAAGTTCATCGTCACCATCGGGAACTTCCGCGCGCGGAGCACCATCACCGGGAAGGAGATCGTCGATCCCACGGTGTACGTCCTCGATTTGAAGACGGCCCCGGCCGCCGGGTACACCACCCTCGATCGCCGGGACGTCGACGCCGTGCGGTTCGACAAGGTCGGCGAGGACATGCCGCCGGCCACCGCAGGCGCGAAGAGGCTCGGCGCGCTCTCGGACGTCGACCTGAAGATGATGATCGACAACGGCTACTCGCTCTACTTCGAAGGGAAGATGAGCAAGGCTGACGGTCGCTCGTGCACGCCCGGCAAACCGACGGAGTGCGTCGACGCGAAGGAGGTCTCGTTCAAGTGGGGCTTCGCGATGGGCACGTCGTTCGACGACTGCGCCTCCGCGCAGGGAGACACTGGCTTCGTGGTCCCCGTCGGCGGCACCGTGCAGGTGAAGCCGACCATCCACGGCGACCACTGGTTCTTCTCCGATCTGACCGAGGGCGCCGAGGTGACGAAGCGCCTCGCGCAGTACATCGCCGACTCGGACCTGAACCACGACGGCGAGACGACGCTCGACGAGCTGAAGACGGTAAAGGCGGCGGACGCGTTCCCGACGGACGAGTACAAGCTCTCCGGCTGCGTCGGCGGAGCGCCGATCACCACGGCGTACGAGTACGTGAAGTGTCAGGCCCGCACGCTGCACGACTTCCAGGGCGACGGGGAGTGCCCGACGCGCGCAGTCCTGAAGTAGCTGACGAATCGGGTCTAGCGACGCGCGCGACGCCGCGTCGCAACGAGCGCGAGCAGCGCCCACGCGGCGAGCGCGGAGCTCGAACGCGTGCGACTCGTGGCGCAGCCGCCCGAAGACTCGTCGGTCGGGGTCGCGACCGGCTCGCACGCCTTGGTGTTGGCGTTGCACAGGTAGCCGGCGCTGCAATCGAGGGCGCTGTCGGTGCAGATCTTCGCGCACGCGCCGCTCGTCTGATCGCAGTTGTACGGCGTGCACGTGACGTTGCGGCCGTCGGAGGTCTGCGACGTGGCCGTGTCGATGCACTTCGCGCCGCCGGTGGGTACGCAGCTGCCGGTCGCGCATCGATTGCCAGGCGCGCACTCGGCGTCGGCCGCGCAGGTGACGCGGCACTTGCCGGCGCTGTCGCACGCGAACGGAGCGCAGGAGCGCGCGTCCTTCGCCACGCACGCGCCCTTGCCGTCGCAGGTGCGCTCGACCGAAGCGTTCGTCTCGCACTTCGTGCCGCAGTCCTTGGTCGTCGGGGCGTAGTCGCACTGCGCGCCGCTCGCGCCGTTGCAGGTGCCGCCGCACACCGCGGGGTCGCCGCTCAGGTCGGCCGCTTGCCGCGGGGCGTACCGCGCACCGGGACGCACGCGCCCTCGGTGCCGGCCTCGTTGCACGACTCGCACTGTCCGGTGCACGTCGACGCGCAGCACACGCCGTCGACGCAGAAGCCGCTCGCGCACTCCTTGCCGCTGCCGCACGTCGTGCCGCTCGCTTTCTTCGGCGCGCAGGTGCCGCTGGTCGTGCAGAACGCGGTCCCTGCGCAGTCGGTCGCCGCGGTCGCCTCGGTGCAGGTGGTGGTGCACGCCGCCGCGGAGCAGGCGTACGCCGCGCAGGAGATCCCTGACGCGTCGGCGCACGCGCCCGCCCCGTTGCAGAGCTTCCCGGTGACCTTGCCATCGACGCACGTCGTCGCGCCGCAGGGCGTCGCGTTCTTCGCGAAGAGACGACACGCGCCGTTGCCGTCGCAGGTGCCGGGCGCGCTGCACGCTTCGCCGCCGGGCGCGCACTGATCCTTCGGGTCGGTGTCGGCCGTGACCGCGTCGCACACGCCGTCGCTGCCGAAGCCCTTCTTCGCCGCGCTGCACGCCTCGCACTTCCCGGTGCACGCCTTGTCACAGCAGACGCCGTCGGCGCAGAAGCCGCTCGCGCACTGCGCGCCGCGGGTGCAGGCGGTACCGGCGTCGAGGTCGGTCTTGCACGTGGACGTGCCGGTGTCGCAGTGCGCGGTGCTGACGCAGTCACCGTCGGTCGCGCACGTCGTCTTGCACGCCGCCGGTGAGGCATTGCACGCGAACGGCGCGCACATCGTCGTGGCGCCCACGCGACACTGGCCGCTGCCGTTGCACACGTGGGCGCCGATCACGGTGCCGGTGTTCCCGACGCAGGTGCCGGCCACACACTGCCCCGGCCCCGCGGGGGGGAGGCCGTCGCCGATGTTGCCGCACGTCCCATCCGCGCCGCTGCCCTTCTTCGCCGCGCTGCACGCCTGGCAGCCACCGCACGTGGCCACGTTGCAGCACACACCGTCGATGCAGTAGTCGCTCGTGCACTCGCCACCCCTGGTGCACGCGCCGCCGAGCGCCCTCTTCGGGTAGTAGCGGTGCACGTAGACGGCGCCGGCGTCGGCGCCCTTCGCGTCGTTCTTCGGAGCGCCGACGACGACCATGTCGACCGTCATCGCGAGCGCGCTGCCGTACAGATCGCCTGCGGCCGCAGCCTCGCCGGAGAGGATCGTTGCGTCGTAGGCCCAAGTCGTCCCGGGCTTGGTCGCGAGCCCGACCGAGCCGGCGTCGGTCCCCGCGGCGTTGTCGTTCTTCGGCGTGCCGTATGCGATCACGCCGCCGGCGATCGCGACCGACGTGCCTGCTTCGTCGCCGTTGGTCGTGCCTACGCCGGTCACCGCCGTTCCGTTGAAGCTCGGGAGGATCCACGTGTTCACGGCGCCCTTCGCGGAGCTCGTCCCGGGCCCCCCGCCGACGACCACCATCCCGTCGCAGGCGACCGACCACCCCATGTGCTCGTAGCCGTTGGTGCTCGCAGGGTTCAGGACGCCTGCCGTCATGTGGGGGCCCCAATTGTTGGGGGGAAGGACGCCGAGCTCCCCGCGCCGCGCGACGGCGACGTTGCCGTGCTCATTACCCCCGTACGGCCCCCCGGCGATCGCGTGGTCGCCGCAGATGGCGACCGAGAATCCGTACTCCCGGCTGAACTCACCGCTTGGGGTGAAGTGCACGTTCCCGACCTTCGACCAGGTGACGCCCGCGCGACGATAGATGAGCGCATCGTTCGCATAGGGTTGGCCGACGACCGCGGTGGTGCCGTCGGCCGCTTCCGCGATCGCCACCGACGCACCGAGGCGCTGGTAGCCCGAGATTCGCTGCTGCTGCGACCACACTGACGCGCTGCGCACGAAGAACGATACGCTGCCCTCGGCGGTGGTTGGATTCATCGCGCCGACGACGATCGTGTCGTTCACGATCGCGACGGCGACGCCGAACTGCGACCCCGCCGTCGCGCCTGCGGGCTGGATCTTCTGCTGCTGCGTCCACGTGGCGCCGCTCTTCGTGAAGACGTACGCCGCACCCTTGCCGTCGGCGGCCGGAGCGCCGATGACCATCGTGTTGCCGCTCAACCCGACGGAAGTTCCGAAGAGCCCGCCGCTGTCGGAGGGCACCAGCTTCTGCTCGAGCGACGAATAGTAGGGGTCGATCGCGAGCGGGTACTCCGCGTCTCGGTCGTCGACGCGGATGCTCACCGACGCACCCTCGACGACGAGGCGCGCCGGCACCGAGCGGCCGCGCGCGTCCTTCACCGTGAGGTCCTCGATTGCGACCACTTCGTGTGTGGCGTCGCGCAGCACGACGAGCTGGTCGCTCATCGAGACCGGCTTCAATCCCTGTGTCTCGAGCGCGATCGTGAGCTCCCCGTCACCAGGCGGACGCGTCGCGACGTCGAACCCTTGCTCGACGCCGCGCGGGCCGTTCTCGTACCACTCGCGCAGCGCGCCGTGGTCGTAGGTCACGCGCGTGTGGCTCGCGTGCACGACCGTCTTCTCGAGGGGACGCGACGTGCCGGTACGCCCGAACGTGCTCGCGCGCATCGTCATCGACCACGAGGTCCCGAGCGCGCTCGAGAGCGTCACGCGGCCGTCGTCCGCGAAGCGCGCGCGGAGATCGAGCTGCGGATGCCGCGCGACGAACCCCGTACCGTCGACGGCGAGTGTGAACGCCGACCCGCCTGCGCGCTGCGATCCGCGCTCCGCGGTTTCCCGCGAGCTCGCGCAAGCTGTGAGAACGACGAGAGTCAAAAAAGCGGGACAAGCAAAAGGGCGCACAGCTTTCATGGCACCGCCGCTCGTTGCGGCGGTCAAGGCAACGCGGCGTCCTCCGACCGCGAATTCTCATCGCCCTGCGAGCTCAGAGCGAGCGCGCGAAGAGCACGAGCGCTGCGCACAGCAAGAGGATGAAGACGGAGACGCGGAAGGTCCGCTCCGGGACGTGGTCGTGCAGGCGGTTGCCGATCGCGAGGCCGAGGCCGAGCGGCACGATCATCATCGCGGACGTGCGCAGGCTCGCTGCGCCGATGCTCCCTTGGGCCACCATCGTCACGATCAGGGCGAGGTTCATCACGAGCCAGAGCGCGCTCAGGGTCGCGCGGAACGCCGACTTCTCCTGCAACGTGCGGCCGACGACGTAGACGATCATCGGACCGCCGCAGGCGAAGAGCCCGTGGATCACGCCGCCCGACAAGAGCGCCGCGATGGCCACCGGCGTCGTGAGCGGCGTCACCGGCTCCTCTCTCTTCCGTGCGAGCCCCACGAGCTCGACGACCGAGAGCACGACCACGAAGGCCGCGAACACGAGCTTGATCCAGGGCGCGTCGCGGAACCGCGAGAGCGCGAGCCCGGCCGCCGTCCCGAGCGCGACCCACGGCAGCACGCGCCGCACGAGGAACGACCGGTCGACGTGGCGCACGTTGCGCACGACGATGAGGAACGAGAGCACGACGTTCACCGGCACGAAGGCCGCGAGCACGGTGTCGAGCGGGAAGAGCTGGGCTGCGAGCGTGACCGTCACGATCGTCGCGCCGAACCCGGCGGTGCTCTCGACGACGAACGCGAGGAGGACGATTCCGCCGAGGATGGCGAGCGCCGGTGTGATCAACGGGGCTTCACCAGAGGACGTCTTGGTCCTCGACCACGCCGAGGACGCGCTCGAGCTGGAACGTGCGCCCTGAGACCTCGATCGTCCCGGAGTACACGCCCACCGGCTGCACGAAGCTCGAGCGGATCACCTTGAAATCAGTGCGATCCGCGTGCATGCCGCCGGGCGAGAAGCGGAGATCGACGGCGCCGTCGGTCGTCTTCACGCGCCACGGTCCGAGCGGATCCTTCTTGTCGAACTCGAAGCGCCCTTCGCCGACGGGGAAGAGCTCGTCGTCGATCCACACCCCGCACTCGACCTCTCCGAGGAACCCTTGCACGAGGTTCATCGCGACGCGCGCGCCGTCGACGGTGCGTCCCATCAGGTACGCCCAGCGCCACTCGGTGTGACGCGCGAGATAACCGTGCGTGTAGTCCCAGCCGGCCATGCCTCCGTCGAGGGATCGTCGCTCGCCCGCGATGACGACCTCGCCCGTGACCGGGAGCAACGCCTGCTTCTCCGTGGTGTTCACGACGCCGCCGGGGATGGGGCCGATCGCGGAGAGCGCCGGGTGCGCAACGTCGGTCCGCACCCGCGCGCGGATCTCGAGGTCCGGGTAGAACATCGCGTCGATCTCGAGCTCGTCGCCGGGCCGACGCATCTCCACCTTGGTCTTCCCCGCGAAGAACTTGGCGTCGAAGCCGCGCGCGATCCCTTCGCTCACGCTCCCGGAACCAGGGTGGCCGAGCGCCGCTCGGTCGACGAGCATGCGACCGGGGAGCGTCGCGCCCCGTTGGTAGGCGAACGCGAAAGTGTTCTTCGCGTACCCGAGGTCGACGATGGCCAAGCCGAGGAAGAGATCGTCCTTGGCGATCGCGACGTAGAGCCACTTCTTCAGGTGCGCGAGTCGATAGAGCGCGTTCTTCCCGAGCGGCCGCAGATCGACCTTGGGCAACGAGCCGCGGAACGAGCCGAACTGAATCGCTCCGCTCGCGGAGACGACCGACGACGGAGGCTGTGCGAGGGTGCGCATCGAAGGGTCGAGAGACTATCAGACCGCCGCGCGGACGAATGCCGAGCGGAGCAGGGTCTCCAACGCTTCGTCGATCGGGCGCCCGTGCGCGGCCCGCACTGCGGCGACCGGGCGGCCGTCGAGCAGTCGCAGGACATCGCGCGCTTCTTCCGTCAACGTGATCGGCTCGTGACGGAGGTTGGTCACCGGCCCCGTGCCCGCGGCCTCGTGCCGCGCGAACGGAGTCGCGAACGGACGCTCGACGCCTTCGCGCGCGAGGTGGAGCCGACGCGCGCGGAGCTCGACGACGCCG
>JBKJQC010000815.1:0-4159 GCA_046593995.1 Polyangiales bacterium | reverse complement strand
GGCGGCTGATCCGATCAGAAGCCTGCGTTGTCGAGGCCGTCGTTCGGCTTCGGCGGAGGCGGCGTCGTCGGTGCTTCGGTGGCCGTCGGCTTTGCGGTCGCCGTCGGCTTGGGCGTGCCCGTCGCCACCGGCTGCCCCGTCGACGTGGGCTGCGCAGTCGCCGTCGGCTGCACGGTCGCGATCGGCGCGGTCGCCGTCGGGCCAGCGGTCGTCGTCGGCGCGGCGGTCGTAGCGACCGGAGCGGTCTGCGTCGGAGCTGCGACGGTGGACGCCGAGGCCGGCGGAGTGACCGTCGCCGGGAGCGGCGTCGGGGTGGGTGCAGGCGTCGGGGTCGGCGCCGCCGACGGTTGACCGCTGCCTGCTGTCGCAGGCTGCGCCGGAGTCTCGTCGCCCTTCGGCCACGCGAGCGCGGCGATCACGATGACGGCCGCGATGCCGAGCAGCAGGAGCGCGCTCGAAGACTTCTTCTGCGGCTCGGCCGCGGGCACGACGGCGACCGTCGGCTTCGCGGGCTTGTCGGACTTCGAGGCCTTCTTGTTCTTGTCGTTGGCGGCTTCCTTGTCGGCCTCTTCGGCGGCGAACGGATCGGTCCACAGCGGCGAGGCCGGCGGGATCGACGTGTTGCCCTTGAAGATCCCTCCGGACGGAGGCGGCGGCGTCTCCTCGACGTCTGCGGCGGCGGCCGGGGCGCCCCCCGGATCGCTCGCGCGCGCCTGCGCGACGTGCTTGAGGAGCTCCTTCTCGAGATCGGCGAGCACCTCCATCGAGAGGGGGTCGCTCGTGGTCTTGAAGCGATCCTCGACCGCGTCCTGCGTCTTCGAAGAAGGCGGCAGCGGCGGCGGGACGGGCTCGGACCTCGCGGCCTTGAGCGCGACGGGCGGAAGCTGCCCGCTCGGGATCGAAGGAGGAGCTTCCTCGAACTCGGATTGCGACAAGCGCACCGAGGCCGGGACCTCCTCGTCTTTCTCGCTGATGGGAATTCCCTCGCGGTCGCTCTTCGCGTCGGCGCCGAGCGTCACCCCGGCGATCTTCGCGACGCGGGTGCCGCGCAGCTCGGCGACGTGCTCGAGGGTCTTGTCCTCGGAAATGGTGATCTTCTCGGCGAGCGCCTTCCACTGCGGCTCGAATCGCTCGCGGAGCGCGTCGAGGCGCTCCGCGAACACGCGCATCGTCGGACGAAGTCGGCGATTGCGCTGGAGGCCGTCGGTGACGACCTGCACGACCTTGTCGTCGAGCGGCGGCTCGAACGGGAGCAGCTTCTGCGGGCCCTGCTCGATGTTCTCGAGGATCTCCTCGGCGTCCTTCCCCTTGAACGGAGGCTCACCGACGAGCATGCGGTGGAGGAGCGACGCGAGCGCGTAGACGTCCGCGCGACCGTCGACCTCGACGTCGGCGTGGATCTGTTCCGGGCTCAGGTACTCGAGCGGCGACAGCGCCTCGTGCGCAGTGCCGGGCAACACGTCGAGCTCGTCGACGAGCCGGACGACGCCGAAGTCGACGAGCTTCGGGACGACCTCGCCGCGCGCGTCGCGATGCAAGAGGACGTTCGCGGGCTCGAGGCGCTCGTGGAAGAGGTTCTTGTCGTGGGCTGCCTGGAGGGCCCACGCGAGCTCCGAACCGATGCGGAGCGCGGTGCCGACCGGCAGCGTCTTCACGCGATCGAGCAAGACCTCGAGCTTCTCGGCCTCGAGGAGCTCCATGACGACGTACGCGACTTTCTTCGAGCCGAGCTTCGTCTCGCCGATGTCGAGCAACGCGACGACGCTGGGGTGGCGAATCTTCGCGCTCGTCTTCGCGGACGCGAGGAACGCTTCCGTGGACTTCTGGCTGATCGCCCACGAGGGAACGAGCACCTTGAGCGCGACCTCGCGCTCCGTCTTCTCGTCACGGGCGGCCCAGACCTCGCCCAGGGCGCCAGCCCCGAGTCTCGCGAGCAGACGGTATCGACCGGCGACGATGGCAGCAGGAGTAGGAGGCATGCGGGTGGGAAGCTTAATGCGCTGAGGCCAAAGGGGGAAATCTGCTGACGTCACCCTCTCGGGAGACGGCAGGCCAAGGCCGTCCGATGCGACGGACCCTGACGATGCCATGGACTTTCTCGGGGCGCCTCACCTTGGCGGACGCTGCTGCCTCGGCCACGTCCTCAGATCGGGAATCGCGCGACCAGCGGTCTCCTCGAGAGCGCGGCCGCAGGCGAATTTCGGCCTAAACGGCCTCGGCCAGGTCCCGTCCCGGGCCCCGGGGCCAGCTCGTCGTCATCCGGGGACCTCCGCCGGACGGAGGGGGACCGTCGCCGGGCGCCCTGCCGGCCCTTCTCAGTAGACGTCCCGTACGTAGCGGTGAGCTTCGTCGAGCTGAGCCAGCGTCGCGAGGCCGCGCTCGGCGTCCCCCTCCCCGAGGATCTCCGCGAGCGCACGGTGCACGTCGGGCGCCATCCGCTTCGCGTCCCCGCACACGTAGATCACGCCGCCGTCGGCGATGACCGCCCGGAGCTCGATCGCCCGCTCGCGCATGCGGTGTTGCACGTAGACGCGATCGGGCTGGTCGCGCGAGAACGCACACTCGAGCCGCTCGAGCACCCCGCGCTCGACGAACGATCGCAGCTCGTCGCCGTAGAGGAAGTCACACGACACGTTGCGTGCGCCGAAGAACAACCACGCACGCCCCTTGGCGCCGCGCGCGGCGCGCTCCTCGAGAAAGGCACGGAACGGCGCGATCCCCGTGCCGGGACCGACCATCACGATCGGGACGTCGTCCGCGGGGAGTCGGAAGTGCGGAGCGGGATGGAGGTACACCGGCACCGTGGTGCCGATCGCCGCGCGCTCGGCGAAAAAGGTGGAGGCGACGCCGAGCCGACGACGCCCGGCGAGCTCGTAGCGGACCACGTCGATCGTGAAGTGCGCCTGATCCGGGTGCGCGAGCAGGCTCGACGCGATGGAGTACTGGCGCGGCGCGATCGGTCTGAGCGACTCGGCGAGCTCTCGAGGGGTGATCGGCTTCTCGGCGGCGAGCAGCACGTCGAGCACGTGCGCCCCCTCTGATTCGGGCGGCGACTCCGGCGCGCCGCACGCGTCGCGGAGGCGGGGATCGACGTGCGCGAGGTCGAGGTGCGTCGCGAGCGCGGCGCGCAGCGACATCGCGCCCGTGCCACGTCCGGACTCGTGCACGACGCCGCGCAAGGCGATCTGCGCTTTGCCGTCGCACGAGGCGGCCTCGAGGATCTCTTCGACGAGCGCGGGATCGTTCGTCGGCCACACGCCGAGCGAGTCACCGACCTCGTAGCGGAGCGCAGAACCGAGCTCGAGCTCGACGTGGATCGTCTCCTTGGTGGAGCCTCTCCCAGAGAGCACGCGGAGCGCGCTCACCTTTGCGAGGATCGGGTTCCTCCGCGTCCCCGGCTTCGCCTCGTGCAGCTCGACCATCATGGGATCGACGGCGACGACCGGAGCGGTGGTCGTCGCATCCGCCATCGCGAGACCGCGCACCGACTCGAGCACCCGCTCGATCCACGCCTTCCACGGCTTGTCGTAGTCGACGTCGCAGTCCTGACGGGGGGTGAGGCGCGTGCCGCCGAGCTCTTCGAGGCGGCGGTCGAAGTCCTTCCCGCACTGACAGAAGCGATCGTACGTCTTGTCTCCGAGCGCGCAGACGGCGAAGCGCAAGCCGGCGAGCGCGGGCGACGACTTCATCACGTAGGCGTGCAGCGCCTCGGCGTTCGAGGGGGGATCACCGTTCCCGTAGGTGCTCGTGATCACGAGCACGGTGCGCAGCTCCGCGAGCTTCGCGTTCGCGAAGTCCCCCATGTCGACGATCTGCGCGCTGAACCCCGCCTCTTCGAGCGCGCGACCGGTACGATCCGCGAGATCGGCGCAGTTGTTCGACTCGGTCCCGAAGAGGACGTGGATCGGATGCATGGCGCGGGGAGCGCGTTAGCGCGACGGGCAATGGAGCGCGAGGGAGCGCGAGCGACCGCGAGGGAGCACGACGCGAAGGCGCGCGATTGCAGGATAGACTGGAGGCATGCGGCGACACCTCGCGACCTGCACTCTCTGCGAAGCGGCCTGCGGGATCGTCGTCGAAGAGGACGGCGCAGGCGCCATCACGTCGGTGCGCGGCGACCCCGACGATCCGATGAGCCGCGGCTACGTGTGTCCGAAGG
>JBKJQC010000028.1:0-2686 GCA_046593995.1 Polyangiales bacterium | reverse complement strand
CGCAGGTTTCAGGTAGGGGGGTTTAGGCGATGGGCCGCCGCGGGCCGCCGCCCAAGCCGACTGTGCTCAAACTTCTCACCGGCAATCCCGGGAAGCGCCGGATCCGGCGGAACGAACCGAAACCGGCGAAGGCGCGGAAGGGTTCTCGCCGCTGCCCAGCGTGGTTGCCGCCTGAAGGCAAGCGCGAGTGGAAGCGCGTCGTGCCGGAGCTCGAGCGCCTCGGCCTGCTCACGAAGGTCGACGACGCTTCGCTCGAGGGATACTGCCTCGCGTACGCGCGCGCTCTCGAGGCCGGAAAGCACGTGAAGCAGTCGGGGCTGACGGTGATGACGGACAAGGGCTTCGTGCTACAGAACCCCGCCGTCTCGATCGAGCGGAACGCGTGGAACCAGGTGAAGCAGTTCGCCGCGGAGTTCGGACTGACGCCGGCGGCGCGCGGCCGGATGGAGATGCCCGATCTGCCCAAGGAGAAGGACGCGGATTCCGACTTCCTGTTCAGCGCTGCGGCGAAGAAGGCGTGACGACCGAGCTGCTGGATCCGCCGGCGATCGTGATCAACCGCGTGCCGGGAAAGTACGAACGCTTGTGCTGGGAGCGGCACGAGCGGGATCTCGCACTCGCCGCCCAGCCAGGCGGACACCCCAAGGGATACTGGTTCGATGAGGCCGCCGGCGAGCGCGTCGTGCAGTTCATCGAACAGTACTGCTGCCACTTCGAAGGAGAGTGGGCGGGTCGTCCTCTACTTCTCGAGGACTGGCAGAAGGGGATCCTCCGGATTGTGTTCGGATGGATGCGCCGTGATGGCACGCGCAGGTTCCGGACGGCCTACATCGAGATCCCGCGCAAGAACGGCAAGAGCATCACCGGTGGCGGCGTCGGGCTGTTCCTCACGATCGCAGACAACGAAGCCGGTGCCCAGGTCTACGCGACCGCCACGAAGAGGGACCAGGCAAAGATCGTCTGGGGCGCGGCCGAGGCGATGGTGAAGCGCTCCCCGCGGCTCAGGAAGTTCGCGAGAGCGTTCAAGAACAACATCAGCTGCGAGCGCCTGGCGTCTAAGTTCGAACCGCTGGCTGCCGACTCCGATACGCAGGACGGATTCAACGCGCATGCGCAGATCATGGACGAAGCGCACGCGCACAAGGACCGCCACGTGTACGACGTCGTGGCCACGTCGATGGGAGCTCGCCGGCAGCCGATCAACTGGATCATCACTACCGCCGGCGTCTACAACCCGGAGTCGATCGGGTGGGAGATGCACGAGCGCGCCATTCAGGTCCTCGAGGGCGTCATAGAGGACGACACGTTCTTCGCGTTCATCGCGTGCGCGGATGAGGACGACGATTGGGAAGACCCGGCCACGTGGGCCAAGGCGAATCCGAATCTCGGCATATCGGTCAAACTCGACTACCTGGCCGAGCAGTGCGAGCGGGCCAGGACGACCCCGACATTCCTGAACACGTTCCTCCGGTACCACCTCAACCGGTGGACGCAGCAAGACAAGCGATGGATCCCGATCGAGAAGTGGAACGCCTGCGACCGGGTCGTGAACGAAGTCGAGCTCAAGAACATGTCGTGCTGCGCGGCGCTCGATCTCTCGTCCAAGCTCGACATCACGGCTCTCGTCCTGGCATTTCCCCGCGATGAAGACACGTACGACTTCGTGTTTCGCTTCTGGTGTCCGGAGGCGACGATCATGGAGCGGTCGAAGGTTGATCGCATCCCCTACGACGCGTGGGTCCGGGACGGGTGGATGATCTCGACGCCCGGAGACATGGTCGACTATTCGTTCCCGATCGCGGAGATCCAGAAGCTCGGCGCGGTCCACCGGATCGAGGAGCTCGCGTACGATCCATGGAATGCGAGCCAGACGGCGACCGGGCTGCAGGACCTCGGCTTCAACATGGTCGAGCACCGGCAGGGATTCGTCTCGATGTCCGAGCCTACAAAAATGCTCGAGGCCCTGATCATGTCCCGGAAAATCGGGCACCTCACCGAGCGGGGCCCGCACCCGGTCATGCGCTGGATGGTCTCGAACGTCGCGGTAAAGCGCGACCCCGCAGAGAACATGAAGCCCATCAAGACGAGCGAGAAGAAGCGGATCGACGGCGTGGTCGCCGCGGTCATGGCGCTCGGCAGGTCCATGCTCACGCCGAACGGCGCGAGCGTATACGAACAGCGCGGTCTACTGGAGTTCTGATGAAGAAGATTCGATTCCCTGCCGCCACGGACGTCGCCGGCTTGGCCGGCGCCGCGGCCGTCATCGTCGGCATCGCGCAGATCTACGCGCCGGCCGCCTGGATCACCGGCGGGCTGATGGCGCTGGCCGTCGCTGGCCTTGCCGCTCTGCGTGAAGCGCGCGGAGCCCGGCCATGAGCGTGCTAGCGAGGATCCTGCAGCCCCGCGCGGACGGAGTCAGCAGCTCGGCGGAGCTGCTGCAACTCATCCTGAGCGGTGGCCATAACACCGAGAGCGGCGCCGTCGTGACGCCCGAAAACGCCATGCGGGTTGCGGCAGTCTACGCCTGCGTGCGCGTCGTGTCCGAGGATATGGGCGCGCTTCCGCTCATTGTGTACAAGCGGAACGGGCGCGCAAAGGAGCGGGCCAGCGACCACTGGTTGTACCGCCTCCTGCACGACGAGCCGAACGGATGGCAGACGTCGCTCGAGTTTCGGCAGATGGCCCA
>JBKJQC010001136.1:0-7153 GCA_046593995.1 Polyangiales bacterium | reverse complement strand
ACCGCGCGCGTGCGCCTCCTCCCCGGCGCTCAGGTGCCGGTCCGCTTCAAGGTGAAGGCGGTCACGCCGGGTCCGGTGTCCATCGACGTCGAGGCGCGCGTCGGTGCCGTCACCGATCGCGTCCTCCTCTCGCGCACCGTCGAGATCCCGGTCGCGAGCAAGAGCAGCGCGGTCTACGGCGAGGTCACGCAATCGACCGCCGTCGCGCTCGGTGACGTCAGCGGCATCCGCCCCGACCGCGGCGGACTGAGCGTGAAGGTGTCCGGATCGGCGCTGGTCGGTCTGGACTCGAGCTTCGATCGCTTGCGGGAGTATCCCTACGGCTGCACCGAGCAGCTCGCGAGCAGCACGCTGCCGCTCGTCTCCCTCCGCGATCTCGCGAAGGACGCGGGTGTGCGGCTCCCCGCCGATCTGAACGGCGCGATCGACTCCGGGATCGCCAAGCTCCTCGCGCACCAGACCAGCGAAGGTGGCTTCGGCTTCTGGGAAGAGGACGTGGCGCTCCCCTGGCTCTCCGCGTACGTGACGTTCGTCCTCGAGGAGGCCGCGAACAAGGGCTACACGGTCCCGAAGGCCGCACGGGAGCGCGCGGTTGCGTACCTGCGGAGCCACCTCTCGGTGCCGACCGACGAGAACGCGTCCTCCACCCCGAGCGGCCCCGACGTCGACGACGAGGGGATGAGCGATCCCGTCCTCGAAGGCAGCCCGGAGACGAAGCGCGCGACCGCGTTCGCGAGCTCCGCGATGATCGTCGACGCCCTCGCGAGCGCGGGTGCGCCGGATCCGGGGACCATCAACCGCCTCTACGATCGCCGCGCCGGAAAACCGCTCTTCGCGCAGGCGTTCCTCCTGCACGCGATGGCGAAGGCGAAGCTCCCGCAGCAGCAGCTCGACGCCTTTGCGAAGGAGATCCAGGGTCGGCTCCGCATCGGCGCGAACGACGCCACCGCCGCGCCGGAAGGACCGACCTGGGCGCCGATGCTCGACAGCAGCGCGCGGACGACGGCGCTGGTCCTCCGCGCGTTCATGGCGGTCGATCCGAAGCACCTCCTCGCGTCGCGGCTCGCACGCGGGCTCTTGAACGCACGCGTCGATGGTGCATGGCGCTCGACGCAGGAGAACGTCTGGGCGCTCGTCGCGCTCGACGCCTATCGCGTCCAGGAGAAGGGCTCGAGCTTCACGACGCGTGTCTTCTTCGGCAAGGGAGAGATCGGCCACGCGAGCTTCGCCGGCGATCTCCATCAGGAGTCCTTCTTCGTCCCCGCAGACAAGCTCTCGAGCTCGAACATCACCTTCGACATCCAGGCGCCTCCCGGGGGGAATGCCAAGCTGTTCTTCTCGACGGAGCTTCGCTGGACGTCGAGCGTGCTCCCGAAGAAGGCGCTCGATCGCGGGTTCTACATCGAGAAGCGCGTGCGCGGGTTCGCGGCCTCCGAGCTCGGCACGGCGTTGAAGTCACTCCCCAAGACGTCGTCGACCAAGGTGAAGCTCGGCGAGCTCGTGCTCGTCGACGTGCTCCTCGAGACCTCCGAGCCGCGCGATCAGGTCGTCATCGACGATCCGCTCCCCGCCGGGCTCGAGCCGATCGACGTGCGCCTGGAGACGGTCGCGAAGACGCAGGCGGTCGGCGAAGGAGCCTTCGTCGCCCACGGTGCGACGCAGAAGTCGACGTCGAGCGGGGCGTTCCTCTCGCCGCTCCTTCATCGCGAGCACCACGACGATCGGGTGCTCACGTTCCTCGGGACGGTCTCGCCGGGGCTGTATCACTTCCGCTACCTCGCGCGCGCCACGGCGACCGGCACGTTCGTCGTGCCGCCGACGCACGTCGAGGCGATGTACGAGCCGGAGATCTCCGGGCGCACCGCGGCGAGCTCGCTCGAGGTGGTGCGCTGATGAATGCCCTGCGAAGGAGGTGGAAGACAATCACGCTCGCGGCGGCGATCCTGACGATGCTGCCATTCGTGACATTGCTGACATGGGCGGCGCTGACGTCGCTCCCCGCAGAGCTGCGCGACGCGCCCCGGATGGGCTCGATCGAGGTCCGCGATCGTGACGGTCGCCTGCTCCGCGAGACGCGGGACGGCGACGGGACGCGCTCCCGCTTCGTGCCGCTCGCGGAGACGGGGCTCGCGAGAGACGCGGTCCTCGCCGCGGAGGATCGCCGGTTCTACCGCCATCACGGCGTCGATCCGATCGCCGTGTTGCGCGCGGTCGTGAGCAACGTCCGTCGGCTGCGCGTCGTCAGCGGCGCGTCGACGATCACCATGCAGCTCGCGCGCACGCTGCGTCCCCACGAGAAGACCCTCTTCGGGAAGCTCTCGGAGATGGCGCTCGCGATCCGCATCGACGCCGAAGTGCCGAAGGACCGCGTCCTCGAGGAGTATCTGAACCGCGTGTCGTTCGGGCCGAACATGCGCGGGATCGCCGCTGCGAGCCACGCGTACTTCGGAAAGGCGCCCAAGGATCTCTCGCTCGCCGAGGCGGCGCTCCTCGCCGGGGTGGTGCGTGGCCCGACGCTCTACGCGCCGGATCGGTCGCCCGAGCGCGCGAAAGCGCGGCGCGCGTTCGTGCTCGCACGCATGCGGCAGGATGGTGTCCTCGACGAGGATCGCTTCACCCAGGCGAACGGCGAGCCGGTGGCCACCGTGTCGATCAGGCCCGCGTTCGGGGCGCCGCACTTCGTCGACGGGCTCGTGAAGAGCGCTTCGGCGAAGCGGCTGCTCGCGACGACGCTCGACGGCCGCCTGCAGCGCGAGACCGAGACCGTCGTCCGCGTGGTGCTCGATCGACTCGCCGAGCGTCACGTGACCGCGGCGGCCGTCGTCGTGCTCGACAACGAGACCCGGGAGGTGCTCGCGTACGTGGGCTCGCCCGACGTGTTCGATGCGTCACGTCTCGGCGCGAACGACGGCGTCGTGGCCAAGCGTCAGCCCGGCTCTGCGCTCAAGCCGTTCCTCTACGCGCTCGCCATGGAGACCCACGGCTTCACGCCGGCGACCGTCCTCCCCGACATCCCGCTCTTGGTCCCGAGCGGCGGCGGCACCTGGGCGCCGCACAACTACGACAGCGTCTTCCACGGACCGGTGCGCCTCCGCGAGGCGCTCGGCAGCTCGCTCAACGTGCCGGCCGCGTGGACGATCGGCCAGGTCGGGACGGGGCGCTTCCTCGATCGCCTCCGCGCCCTCGGGTTCGACACGCTCACCGAGTCGCCCGAATTCTACGGACCGGCGCTCGCTCTCGGCGACGGCGAGGTGCGCCTGATCGCGCTGACCAACGCGTACGCGACGCTCGCGCGCGGAGGTCTCCACCGCGCGCCGCGCATGCTCCGCGCGATCGACGATGCGCCAGTCTCCAGGATGGGAGAGGTGCGCGTCTTCCCGGCCCACGTCGCCGCGATGGTCGTCGACGCGCTGAAGGACAGGAACGCGCGCATCCCCGCGTTCGGTGACGCGACACCGTTCGACTTCCCTTACGAGGTCGCCGCGAAGACCGGGACCTCCAAGGGCTTCCGCGATAACTGGGCGCTCGGGTTCTCGAGCGCAGTAACGGTCGGCGTGTGGGTCGGCAACTTCGACGGCTCGCCGATGCAAGAGGTCAGCGGCATCACGGGAGCCGGCCCGATCTTCCAGGGCGTGATGGAAGCGGCGATGCGTACGCGTGCTCCGAGCCCGCTCGTGATCGCGCACGACGAGACCTTCGTCCCCGTCGAGCTGTGCGCTCTCTCTGGGCATCGCGCGACGCCGATGTGTCCAGGACGCGTGAAGGAGTCCCTGCCCGAGAGCGTCGCGCGCTCGCTCCCGTTCGACACGTGGCACGTCGCGGTGCGGATCGATCGACGGAACGGCCTGCGCGCCGGACCGGGGTGCAGCGCCGCGGAGACGGAGAGCCGCATCTACGAGCGGCTCCCGCCGGAGTACGTCGCGTGGGCGACTGCCGCGAAGCGACCGCTGTATCCCGAGTCCTCGCCCCTGTGCCCCGCGGAGGAATCCGGTCCTGCTCCGTCGTCGATCGTGCGCCTGCGAGCGCCGCTCGACGGGTCGAAGTGGGTGCTCGATCCGGAGCGTCCGGCGAACGCGCAGAAGGTGGAGGTCGAGGTGGTCGCTCCGCCCGGCGCGAACGAGGTGGATCTCTTCGCGGACGGATTGCGCGTTGCGACCTTGAAGCGCCCGTTCGTGTACGACTGGACGCCGATCCTCGGCGCGCACGCCTTCGTCGCGGTCGTAAAAGGCCTACCGCCGAGCCAGCCGGTGCGACTCGAAGTGCGCGACTGAGGCGCGTCCGGTACGCTCCGCCTCGATGACGGAGAAGGACAAGACCCTCAGCTACGCAGAGAAGCGCGAAGGTCGACCTTCCTCCGGCCCGCGCGCGCCGGGGAGCAACGTCTCGCCGATCGAGGAGACGCGCCGGGGCGTCGGGATCGATCCCGTGCGTCCGCCGCAGCGTGTGACCGCGCCGAAGCGCCTCGATCGGAAGGTCTCGGTCGCCCTCGCGGTCAACGATCCGCTCGTGCGGGCGACGCTCGCGCGCGTTCTGGTGCGCGCCGAGTGCGTGATCACGATGGTCGAGGACGCGCGTTCGTTGGACGGTGTCGACTCGGAGATCGTGGTCGCCGACTTCGACCATTCCGAGACCCCGTCGATCGTCGCCGCGCTCCGCCTGCAGACGCCGGAGCTCGGCGTGCTCGCGTGGACGTCGCGCAAGGCCGAGGTCGAGCGCGGCCTCGCGGCGCTGAAGTTCCCCCGCTTCGAAGTGATCGATCGCGGCGCCAACGCGGCTGACTTGGTCGCAGCGGTGCAGCGTCTCGCGCACAAGTGACCTCCAAGCGAGCTCGCCCGTGTAGGTGCGACACCGCGGTCGAAACGGCGGCCGGCTCGACGCGGGTGCGCGATGCGCTAGGATTCCCGGCGTGAAGTCGCATTGGTTCCTTGCCTCTTCTCTGGCTCTCGCTCTCCCGCTCACGCTCGGAGGGTGCTCGCCCGATCACGATGATGACGATCGTGAGGGTCGCGGCTACGGCGGCAGCGCGTCCGCCTCGACCTGCGCTGCGCGGACGACGTGCGGCACCTGCACGCCGATCGTCGGCTGCGGCTGGTGCTCGTACGAGAACGGCTCCGGTTCGTGCGCGACGGGTCCCGGCGCCTGCAAGGGGGACACGTTCTCCTGGAACTGGAACCCCGAGGACTGCTCCGAAGCTCCGACGACGCCGCCCACGGTGGACGCGGGCTCGGCCGACGACGCGCCGATCGCCACGCCGGTCGACGGTGGTCCCGCACCCGCGAGCGACGCACCCGCTGCGAGCGACGTCCCCGCTGCGAGCGACGTCCCCGCTGCGAGCGACGCGCCCGCTGCGACCGACGTCCCGACCGATGCCGCAACGACCGATGCCGCCAAGTCGGACGCGGCCGATGCCGACGAGGACGCGGCGACGAGCGATGCGACGGCGACCGACGCGCCCAGTGCCACGAACGATGCGGTCGCGAGCGACACCGCCGCCGACACCGCCAAGCCCGCGACCGACGCGCCGATCTGCAAGGCGCCGGACGTCTTCGCAACGGGCTGCAATCGGACGATGGGTGGAACGCTCTGCGCCGATACGAGCTACACGCTCGGCTGCCACGGCGCCGAAGCGAAGCCCGATCCCTCGTTGAAGTGCGCGTCCGCGCTGACGAGCGGCTCGTCGATCTACTACTGCTGTCCCTGCCTCCCCTGAGGGCTACGTCACTTCACGTCACTTTACGGGCGGCGCCGCGATCGCGCGGAGATCGACGCCGCCCGGGTACTGATAGCTCGTGTACGAGCCGTACCCCATGACCTGCATGCCGACGGGGCTCGTCGACACGAGCTCGTGGGCGCCCTGCGCGCCCCCGAGGAGCTTCACGCGCGCGATGCTGAAGCCGGTGCTGCCGATGGGCGCGCCGCCGGTCACGACGACGCCGTCGATCTTCACCGTCGCGGCGTTCGGGTACACGACGTCGGCGTAGCTCGTGTCGAAATCGAGCGGCGCGAGGAAGATGTAGCGGCGGCGCCATTGTTCGAGCGGCGTCGTGAGCGACATCGACGGATCTCCGCGCGACACTGTGGCGGTGGGGTCGACCTTCTGGCCGCCGTGCTGGAACGACGCGACGGCGAACTCCTTGTCGCCGGTGACGCGGAAGTCGGCGGTCACCGTCGTCAACGTCACGACCTGCCCGGCAGCGAGGGTGTCCGGTGCGCCGCTCGGCTTCGCGGGGGCGTAGGTCAAGATGGTGCCATCACGGTTGCCGTAGAGGCGAACCGTGTGCGAGACGGGCTTTCCCGTCGGCGCGGTCGGCACCGTGACGAAGTAATCCTTGCCGAAGGTCTCCGCGGGGAAGATCGACTCTTCCATGTGGTCGCACGCGCTCGTCCCAGTCGGCATCTGCTGGCAAGGGATGCCGGCGATCACCTGGATCGGCTTGTTCGCGGTGATGAGCGAGCCGCTGAGGTCCGAAGCCTGATTGGGCTGCCCCGCGAGCTGCACGACGTCCCCCTCGTCGAGGAGCAGGTCGAGCGTGCCGCCGCTGCTGGTCGCGGGGATCGCCGTGCCCCCTGCGAGCACGTGCCCCGTCGGCGACACGACGAGCTTCACCGCCGTCGCGTTCTGCGTCGCCGTGATGGTGACGTACGAGTTCATCACCTCGGTGGTCGTCCCGGTCGTCGTCGACCAGCCGTGGATGCCGACCACGCGATAGTTCCCCGTCATCGACGTGCTCGGGAGCAGGAGCGACGCGTCGCTCGAGTACGCGAAGCAACCGATCTTGTCGCCCTGCGACGTGCACGTCGTCGTGGTGCCGGGGCAGGTGGACCAGTCCTTTCCCGCGGGACCGCCGATCGGCTTGTACTCGAGCGGGCTGAATTGATAGACGGTGACCGGTCTCGTCGCGACCAGGTGATACGCGCTCCTCTGCGCGAAGACCGAGCCCGCGAGCTTCACCGCCGAGCCACACTCGTTCGTGTCGGTGCCCTTCAACGCCGGGACCCAAGGCAGATAGACCGTCTGCAGCGTGCCCGGCGTGACCGTGACGTTCCGAGTCACGCCCCCCGGTCCGATGACCGTCACCTGCGCGTCTGCCGTCCCCGCGTTCGCGACGACGACCGCGTAGTCGAAGATCGACCACACGTTGTTGGCGACCAC
>JBKJQC010001046.1:0-12355 GCA_046593995.1 Polyangiales bacterium | reverse complement strand
AGACCGATCAGGCTGCCAAACCGGCCTGAGCTGTCTCGGTTTGATCGAGCGGGCCGTCGCGTGCATGTTTGAAGGACGTGCGCACGGCGGCCCTCGTCTTTTGTCTCGCGCTCGCGTGCGCGTCCCACGTGCACGCCGCACCCAACGATCACGTTTGCGCTGCCGGTGAAGGGAACGCCGGCTGCCCGATCGGTCGCGTCCGCATGTGCGCGAAGGATGGCGCATTCGCAGCGTGCGTGTGTCCTCCCGGGGCGCCTGCGAAGGGGGCCTCGAACGGGCCGTGTGTTCTCGAGGCGGTGAGCTCCTCGATCGCTTGTGTCGTCCCCGACGCGACGATCGGTCGCGACCTCGGTCTCCTCCTCGAGCTCGGTGCGCTCGAGATGCCGCCGCTCCCTTCGCTCGAGACGGCCGCCGCGCGCGATGCGCTCCTCGCGGTCGAGGGGAAGGAGGGCGCTGCGAACGACGTCGACGTCCTCCGCCTCGCCGACGCGCACGAGACGATGGAAGGCGTCGCCGCGCACGCCGCTTCGTCGCTCATGGGACCGAAGCTCGCTTCGAAGCGCGCCGCACGCGACGCCTCGCTCTCGCGGAACATCGCCGTGCGCCGCACGTTCCTCGTCCGCTTCCCCTCCCACGCCAAGGCCGACGAGCAGCGCCTGTCGCTCGCGCGCGCGCTCCTACGTCGCGCGGCCTACGCGGGACTCGCCAAGACGGCCGAGGGCGATCGCGCCGAAGCCCGTACGCTCCTCACGGGCATCGTCACGAGCGGCAAGTGGGTGCGCCCGGCGCGTGATGCGGCGTTCGTCCTCGGGGAGCACGCGGCTCGCGACAGGGACTGGGCTGCCGTGACGACCTACGCGGAGAAGGTGCTCGCGTGGGCGTCGTCGAAGACGCTCTCCGACGATCACGCCCTCATCGCCGTCGCACAGGTGCGCATCGCGCACGCGCGATTGTCGAGCGGCGATCTCGTGCGCGCGCGCGAGTCGCTCGAGGACGCGATCACGAGCGGTCTCCTCTGCGCCCCGCGCGCAGAGTGCGTCACTGCGGCGAGCAGCGCACGAAGGGTCCTCGCGCAGACATGGGCCGCGACGTCCACGCCGGCGCGCACGATGACGAGGGTTCTCGCGAAAGGCGCGCTGCCGCGCCACGAACGCGTGCGTCCGCTCTTGCAGCTCGTGCAGCTCTACAGCGCATCCGGCGTCGGCACCGCGTGCGCAGCAGCGGCCGAAGAGGCGCGCGCGTGGGAACAAACCATCCCGTGACGACGACCTACCGCGCCACGTGAACGCGCTCTCGTCCGTGGGCTCTCGATCCGGTGCGCCGCTCGGCCGAGATTGCCGGATGATGCTCCGCATGCTCCGCTGCCCCGTGCATGCGGTCATCCTCCCTCCTCGCGCTCGTCCCTCTCGTCCTCGCGCTCTCCACGCCCGACGACGCGCACGCCCAGGCCGCGTGGGGCGATGCTGCGAAGAAGGCGGCGCCGCCCGCGCCCGCAACGCCCGGGGCGATGACCGGTAGCAATGCCGGTAGCGGTGGTGGCAGCGCTGCGCCGAGCAAGCCGGTGAACAACGAGGGCACGTCGAAGGTGTCGGGCTCGTCGGGGAGCGGCGCCGTCACCAACGGCTCGAAGCCGAAAGCCAAGGCGGCTCCCAAGGCAAAGTCCGCCGTCGCGCAGGCCAAGGTGAAGCCCGCGTCGACGAAGCTCGTCGCGCAGTGGCCGGGCTTCCGTCTCACCGAGGACGGCGGCAGCGAGGTGATGATCGAGTTCTCGAACCCGCCCACCGTGCCGACCGAGCATCGCGCGAAGGGCTCGGTCACCTACGTGTTCAAGGGCGCAGCCCTCGCGAAGGCGAACAACCAGAATCCGCTCATCACGGTGCATTTCAACACGCCGGTGGCGGCCGCGCGGCTCGTCCCGAAGAAGGGCGAGCTGCACCTCGTCGTCGAGATGCGTCCGGGCGCCGACGCTGCGCCCACCTCCGCGCTGCGCGCATCGTCGGACGGAGACGGGCAGCAGTTCTTCGTGCACTTCCCGGCCGGCGTCTGGCTGCCGAAGGGCGCGGACGAAGAGCTCATCGCGCCGGCGCCGACGCAGAAGGTGAAGGCGAAGGGGAGCGACGACGGTGCGGGAACCGCGAAACCGGCGCCGGCGACGACGCCCCCGAGCAGCGGCAGCAAGACGGGCCCGAATCCCTGAACGGCCTCCGCGCGGCGTTCACGAGCGAGCCACGAGCAGCGAGCGTGCCGAGCGGCGGGGGTATTGCGGCGCGCCGTCCGTAGGCCGATCTGTGCGCGCGCATGTCCCCGCAAACGGTGTCGGAAAAGACCGCGTCGCGCCCGCGGATGGGGGATCGCGCGTTCGATCCGCGAGCCTTCGGTCCGCGGCCCTTCGATCCTCGGCAGGTCGACCTCGAGGCCTTCTACGGCGAGCTCCGCGCGCTCGGCCAAGAGATCGAGGCCGACCTCGGCGAAGACGATCTGGCGCACCTGCGCAAGATGGAGCGCTGGGGTCGGGCGTGCACCGTCGCGGGCGCCGCGCTCGCCGGTTTCGCGCCGAACCCGGTCGCTGCTGCGCTCCTCGCGCTCGGACGCTCGACGAGCTGGCTCCTGATGCATCACGTCGGACACCGCGGCTACGATCGGGTGCCGAACGTCCCGCCGAAATACACGAGCAAGCTCTTCGCGCGTGGGAAGCGCCGCTTCCTCGACTGGGCCGACTGGCAGCTCCCCGAGGCGTGGATCTACGAGCACAACGTGCTCCACCACTCGTTCACGGGAGAGGACACCGATCCGGACATCATCGAGCGCAACACCGAGAGCTTCCGCGCGATGGGGCTGCCGCGCTCGATCCGGCACGCGACGATGGCGCTCCTCGCGCTCACCTGGCGCTTCTCCTACTACGCGCCGAAGACACTGCGCGCGCTCCGCAGCAAGGGCGGCAAGGACGAGCCGCACCTCCGTGAGCTGCTCCTCCGCTGCTACGCGCCCTACGCGTTCCTGCAGTTCGTCGTGTTCCCGGCGCTGTATCTGCCGTTCGGTCCGTGGGCGGCGTTCAGCGCGTGGTCGAACTCCGTTCTCGCGGAGGCGCTCTGCAACCTGCACACGTTCATCGTCGTCGGGCCGAATCACAGCGGCGACGATCTCTATCGCTTCGACGGACGCGCGCGCAGCAAGGCCGAGATGGCGCTCCGTCAGGTCGTCGGCTCGGTGAACTACACCACCGGTTCGGACCTGAACGACTATCTGCACCTCTTCCTCAACTACCAGATCGAGCACCACCTCTGGCCCGACGTGCCGATGCGCCAGTACCAGAAGGTGCAGCCGAGGGTGAGGGCGATCTGCGAGAAGTACGGCGTTCCCTACGTGCAGGAGAGCGTCTTCGCGCGCGTGCGGAAGATGTGGTCGATCGCGATCGGCGACACCGCGATGCCGAAGCTCGACGACTTCACCGCGCCGACGAAGAGCGACGCTGCCCGCGCGTGAGCCGCTCACGCGGGGCGCAGGGCCTCGTGGCCGTTCGAAAAAGAAAGTGACCAGTCGCTTTCGTCGTGCTAGAACATGTTTTCATGGAGATGCGAGAGCCGATTCAGGCGCGCGCACATGCGACGCGGGCCAAGCTCGTCGAGGCGGCCGCCGAGTGTCTGGCCACTGCCGGATACCAAGCCACGACGACGCAGTCGGTCGCCGGCCGGGCGGGTGTCTCGCAAGGAGCGCTCTTCAAACACTTTCCGACGAAGGCTGCGCTCCTCGCTGGTTGCGTGGCCGACGTCCTCGCGCGCCTCGTCGAAGCGTTCGAGGCTGATCCGGCGCTCCGCGCGGTGTCTGACGCGGAAGCCGGCGACACGCCGCTCGACGCGCGCATCTCGATGGCCGTGCGCGCGCTCTTCAGCGTCTTCCGCTCGGCGCCGATGCAGGCGGTGTTCGAGGTCTACGTCGCCGCGCGCACCGACGTCACGCTCGGCGTGTCGCTGACACCGATCCTCGAGCGACACCGCGAGAACATCCTGCGAAAGGCCGCGTCGATCTTCCCCGAAGTGCGTGACCACGAGGCGTTCGCGACGGCGGTCGACGCCGTCGTCTACGCGATGCAGGGCGTGACCATCGGGCTCTTCGCGGGCCGCCGCGAGGTCTCCGGGCGCGACGCTTCTCGGGGGGACGAGCACCATCTCGCGTTCTTCGAGCGGCTCGCGCGCCACGAGCTCGCGCACGCGCTGACGGAACAAGCGACTCCACTTCGAGACGGGGCCGCATGTCGAAGCTGATTTACTGGGCCATCCCGGGGTTCATCCTCACGGTGATCCTCGAAGCGCTGTGGGCACGGTTCGCGCGCCGTGACGAACGCACGCGAGAGCGTCTCCGCGGCTACGCGCTGAAGGACACCTTTGCGAGCCTCGGCATGGGTCTCGGGAACGTGTCGATCGCGGCGGTGGTGAAACTCGGGACGGTCGCGATCTGGCTCGCGCTCTACGAGCACCGGCTCTTCACGATCACGCCGTCCTGGTGGAGCTTCGCGCTGCTCTTCGTCGCCGAGGACTTTTGCTACTACTGGTTCCACCGCGCGCACCACGAGGTCCGGTTCTTCTGGGCTGCGCACGTGAACCATCACTCGAGCACGCACTACAACCTGTCGACGGCGCTCCGTCAGTCGTGGACGACGCCGTTCACAGGCATCCTCTTCTGGCTCCCGCTGCCGCTCCTCGGGTTCTCGCCGTGGATGATCCTCACGCAGCAGGCGATCTCGCTCCTCTATCAGTACTGGCTGCACACCGAGGCGATCCGCACGATGGGTCCGTTCGAGGCCGTCTTCAACACGCCGTCGCACCACCGCGTGCACCACGGTCGCAACGCGGAGTATCTCGATCGCAACCACGGCGGGATCCTCATCGTGTGGGACCGCCTCTTCGGTACGTTCGAACCGGAGCGATCGACGGTCGACTACGGCCTCGTGAAGAACCTCGAGAGCTACAACCCCGTCGTCATCGCGTTCCACGAGTGGACCGCGATCGCACGCGACGTATCGCGCGCGACCTCGCTCCGCGAGGCGTTCCTCTACGTGTTCGGCGCTCCGGGCTGGAGCCCTGATGGCCGCACCAAGACGGCGCGCGACATGCGCGCGGAAGCGCTTTCGGGCGGCCGTTCTTCGCTCGGACAGCTCGCGCGCGAGAGCTGATCAGAAGAACACGAACAGGAGCGACAAGAGGCCGAGCCCCAGGGCCGCAGCCGCCACACCCACGGCATCGGAGTACGCGCGCAGCCCTTCGGGTATCACGAACGGTCGGGTTGCAAAGCACGCGCTCACCTCGGACGCTCTGCTGTACGGAATTTCCAATCGTGGCGGCCTCATCGGTACAATTGCTCACGATTCGTGGCGGTACGGCCGTATGCTCGGCCCAACCGTCACTGGAGGTCACCGATGAGTCGTCACCTACGCGCCGCCACTCTTCTCGTCATGCTGGGCTTCGCCGCTACCGCTGCGTGCAAGAAAGAGGAGCCCAAGGAGGAGACGTCGAAGGAGAGCGAGAAGGCGGAGAAGAAGGAGAAGAAGAAGGCGAGCGACGACGAAGACGAGGGGAAGGACAAGAAGGCGAAGAAGAAGAAGGGCGACAGTGCGGCCTGTCCGACCTCCTTCAGCGCGTTCAAGGATCACGACACCGCCGACGAGCAGTCGTGCACCTGCGACGAGGAGCACATCGGCGGCGCGGTGTGGGGGAGCGAGCTCTACACCGAGGACTCGTCCCCCTGCGCGGCGGCAGTGCACGCCGGCGTGATCAAAAAGGCCGGCGGCGACATCACGATGAAGCACACGAAGGGGTGCGACGTGTACACCGGCTCGACGAAGAACGGCGTCACCAGCCACGGCTGGGGGAAGTTCGATGGCAGCTTCTACTTCCCCGACAAGGGGGATGGGAAGTGCAAGAAGTCGGACGTCTGTCCGAGCACGTTCGCGTCGATCAAGGACAAGGACGAGGACACCGAGATCACCTGCAGCTGCGCTGCGAACCCGAGCGGATCGGTGTGGGGCAACGGCATCTACACGCAGGACTCGTCGCTCTGCAAAGCCGCGCAGCAAGCCGGCGAGATCGCCAAGGACGGCGGCAGCATCACCGCGAAGGCTGCGCCCGGGTGCAAGAGCTACCAGGCCGGCACGGCGAATGGCATCACGAGCAGCTCGTGGGGCGAGTACCAGACGAGCTTCTACTTTCCCGCGCACGGCGACGGCATCTGCAAGACGCCGAAGGTCGTGACCGGTGGGAAGTACGCCGTCGGCCAGGGCGTCGATGTCCTGTGGAACGGATCCTGGTACGACGCGTCGGTCACCGCCGTGGCGCCGGCGGACAAGTATCGCGTGCACTACACGGGGTACGCCGCCAGCTGGGACGAGTGGGTGACGCTCTCGCGCATGCGCCCGCGCACCGGCAAGGCTCTCAAGAAGTAGCTCGAGAAGTAGCTCGAGAAGTAGGTCACGAACGCTCCATCGGGAACACCTTCACGAACCTGCGCGGCGCGCGCTTCTTGCGACGGCACCGGATGCTCGCATCCATGTAGCAGACGCTGAACGCGCGCCGCGGCCTCCCCGTGAGGTTCTTCCCCGATCGGTGCCACACGTGGTTGTGGATGAGGACGACCTCGCCGGCGCGCGCGGGGAGCAACACGCCGGCTTCGTCTCCGAGACGGTGCGCATTCTCGTCCTTGATGACGCCGCCGAGCGGTGTCGCGAGCCCTCGCCGATGGGTCCCCGGGACGAGCTCGAGACATCCCGCTTCGATGGGCGCGTCGTCGAGCGCGGTCCACACCTGGAGCTCGGGATCGCGATCGAGCCCCCAGAACGTGCCGCCGTCCTGGTGCCACGGCAGGTTGCTCCCGCCTTGCGCGCCCTTGTTCATCACGATGGCGCGGTAGAGGACGACGTCGCCCGGGATGCGTCGGCGCGCCACGCGCTCGAAGAGCGGATCGTCGAGGTAAGCAGCGAACAGCGGATCGCGCTCGAGCTTCTCGAGCTTGCGATAGGCGAGCGACGGTCCTTGCCAGCCGAGGCCGATCGGGGCGTCCTCGTACCGTCCGCTCGTCGAGTCGTGCTGGAAGAAGAGCCCCTCGTGCTGCACCTCGCCGAGCATGATCGCGTCGACCCGCGCGCGCAGGGGCTCGAGCACCGCTTCGGGCACGACGCGTCCGAGCATCGCGAAGCCGTCGCGCTCGTAACGTTCGACGACGTCGTCGAGCACGTCGTCCGACACCGCTGCGAGCGCCGACTCAGCGCGCGTAGCGAGCATCGGTCCCCTCCGCTGCGCGGTGCAGCGCATCGACGCGCGTGACGAGCTCCGGCGCGAGCGGCCTCGCGATGGCGTCGAGCGCTTGATCGAGGTGCTCGAGAGTCCCTGGACCGACGAGGACCGAGTCGACAGCGGATCGCGTCGCGAGCCACCCGTAGGCCAGCTCGACGAGGGAGAGGCCTGCTTCGCGCGCGAGCGACGCGTAGGCGTCCACGCGATCGAAGAAGCGATCCGACCAGTAGCGCTCGAGGTACATGCGGTTCTTGTCGAAGCGCGTCCCCTTCTCGGGCGCGCCGCGCGCGTGCTTCCCCGCGAGGAGACCGCCGGCGAGCGGGTTGTACACCGTCGTATGGATCGGGTGCCGCTCGGCGAAGCGGAAGTACTCGATCTCGAGCTGTCGCACGAGCAGGTTGTAGAGCACCTGCGACACCCGCGGCCGCGGCATGGCGAGGCGATCGGCGAGCTGGTTCGCCTCGACGATCTCCCACGAGGCGTAGTTCGACATGCCCCAGGCGCGGATCGATCCCTTTGCGAGGAGGACCTTCAGTGCATCGAGCGTCTCGACGAGCGGGACGTTGGGATCGGGCGCGTGCAGGTAGTAGAGATCCACGTAGTCGGTCGCGAGCCGTGTCAGGCTCTCGTCGAGCGCCGCGAGCACGCGCTCCGGCGCGAGCCCTTCCGCCTTCTTGCCGCGATCTCCGTTCGACGGCACGCGGAGCAGACCGACCTTCGTCGCGATCAGCACACGCGCGCGATCCTGACCGAGCGATCGCCCCAACACGCTCTCGGCGCGACCATCTCCGTAGACGTTCGCGACGTCGAACACGCGGACACCCCGCTCGAGCGCGCGCGCGACGATGCGCTGCGCGTCGGGCTCCGGTGTGCGACCACCGAAGTTCATCGTGCCCACGGTGGCGGATACCGCCTTGCCTTCACGTGGTGTCAGCGGATCGTCCAGCACGCGCGCGAGGGTAGCTTGCCCCCCGCGACGTCACGTCCACGTGACATTTTCAACGAGAATTTACGGTCAATCGTGGTGGGGGGACGCGCCCCCCAGCGTGGGGGGAGTCTCCATCGGGGGGGAGGTGCGATGACGGTCCCCCTGTTCGCGTGACGGACACCCTCCACGCGGCCGATGCGCTCCGTTCGAGGCGCCGCGCGCCCACATGCTGCGCGCGATCACGTCTCGTTGTTCGGGAATGGCCGCGCCTGCACGACGGTACGTGCCGTGCTTCAGTGAGCCCCAGATGCCGGTTCTACGACACGCGCTGTTCTCACGGTTCTCGGCGTCCGCGGGGGGACGCCTCGCGCTGCGCGTCGGAGTCGTCGGAGCGATCGCGCTCGCGACGTTCGCTGCGGCTGCTTGCACGGGCAAGATCGGCGACGACTCCGGGCAGATCGGCGAGCCGGGTGGTGGCGCTGGTGGCGGTGGCGGCGGCGGCGGTGGTGGTGGTGGTGGTGGTGGCGGCACCGCGGCGCTCCCCGACGCGCTCGTCGACTCGACGCGCTTCCCTCGCCTCACGCACGCGCAGTGGGAGAACTCGGTCCGCGATCTCCTCCGCCTCGGCGCGGCCCCCGGGAGCTCCTCGTCGTTCACCACGGATCCGCCGGGATCGACGTTCGGCAACGACGGCAATCTCCTGAAGGTCACGCCTGGCCTGTGGGGCGACTACCAGAAGGCTGCCGAGGATCTCGCGGATCGCGTGACCAAGGACTCGGCGCAGCTCGCGAAGCTCACCGAAGGGATCGCGGGCACCGGCGACGAGAAGGCGCGCGCATGGCTCTCCTCGTTCCTCGAGCGCGCGTATCGACGCGAGGTGACCACCCCGGAGATCGACGCGATGCTCGTGCTCTTCAAGCGCGGCGTCGAGCTCACCGGCCTCGCCGATCCGTTCGCCGGCGGCGTGAACGTGGTCGTCCAGGAAGTGCTGCAGTCGCCGTTCTTCGTCTATCGCATCGAGCTCGGTGAGAAGCAGGCGGACGGGACGATCAAGCTCGGCAAGTACGAGCTCGCCGCGAAGCTCTCCTACTCGCTGTGGAACACGCTGCCCGACCCCGCGCTCTTCGCAGCGGCGAAGGGCGGCGCGCTCGACACGCCCGAGGGGCTCGAGAGCCAGGCCCGACGTCTGCTCGACGATCCGCGCGCCGAGCCGGCGATGGCCGACTTCCACGGCAAGCTCTTCCAGCTCGATCACCTCGAGGGCCTGAGCAAGGACACCGCGCGCTTTCCCGAGTGGCAGGCGTCGTTCAGCGGCCTGTTGCGGCAGGAGGCCGAGCTCTTCGTGCGCGACGTGACGATGACCCAGGGGAAGGGGCTCTCGGAGCTCCTCACCGGCAGCTACACGTACGTGAACGACAAGCTCGCGCCGCTCTACGGCCTCCCCGGCACGTTCGGCCCCGAGATGAAGAAGGTCGCGCTCGATCCGAAGCAGCGCGCCGGGCTCCTCACGCAGGTCGGGTTCCTCGCGGCCAACGCGTCGCCGCGCGACACCGACCCGATCCACCGCGGCGTCTTCGTGAACATGAAGATCATCTGCGCGGATCTCCCGCCGCCGCCGATGAACATCCCCCCCTTGCCGAAGGACGAGAACGGCACGATGACGATGCGCGAGCGCATCACGCTCCACACGAGCGACGCGGCCTGCCGCGGCTGCCACAACACCATGATCAACCCGGCGGGCTTCGCGTTCGAGCAGTACGACGCGCTCGGCAAGTGGCGCACGACCGACAACACCAAGCCGGTCGACGCGAAGGCTTCGTATCCCTTCGAGGACGGGACCATCGAGTACGACGGCGGCGTGGCCTTCTCGAAGGTGCTCGCCGAGCGCCCGCAGGTGCACCGCTGCTACGTCGGCAACTGGCTCGAATATGCGTTCGGTCGACAGAAGGCGCTCGGCGACTCGGCGCTGATCGACGGGGTGGCGAAGGCGTCGCTCGGCGGCGGATCCACGAAGGAGGTCGTCTTGAAGCTCGTGATGGCGAAAGCGTTCACGCATCGTCCGGCCCCTGTCGTCGTGGGAGGTTCGTGATGGATCGCCGTCGCTTTCTCTTCGGTCTCGGCGGCGTGGCCGTCGGTCTGCCCTTCCTCGAGAGCCTCTCGATGCGCCGCTCGAAGGCGGCGCCGATGCCGCAGAAGTTCGCGGTCTTCCTCCGTCAGGCCAACGGCGTCGTGCAGAAGAGCGGCACCGAGCCGGAGCGCTGGTGGCCGACGGCGCCCGGCGCGCTCACCGCCGACACGATGACTCCAGACCGCGCGACCAGCGAGCTCAAGGACTACATGTCCAAGCTCTTGCTCGTGAAGGGGACGAGCTACGCGTTCCCCGGCAACGGCTGCGGGCACTCCGGCGGCGGAAACCAGTGCCTCACTGCGGCGAAGGTGTCGGTCGATCCGTCGGGCAACAAGTCGCTCTCGATGGGCGAGTCGATCGACAACCGCATCATGCGCGAGCTGATGCCCGGCATCGAGCCGCTCACGCTCTACGCCGGTCGCATGTCCGGCTACATCAACGAGGTCCTCTCGTACCGCGGCGAGAAGGATCTCCGCGCGGCCGAGCGCAACCCGTTCAACGCGTACAAGCGTCTGTTCGGGGTCCCCGACGCGAACGTCGCGCTCGCGGAGCGGAACGCGCTCCGTCGACGCAGCGTGAACGACCTCGTGCGCACGCAGATGAAGTCGCTGATGGCGCGCCCCGATCTGAGCAAGAGCGATCAGGAACGCCTCGATCTGCACTTCACGTCGATCCGCGACCTCGAGGTCACGATGGCGTGCAAGCTCCCGGACGCGCAGCTCGTCGCGATGGAAGCGATGTCACCGAACGTCGCGAACCCGACGTACATCGTCGAGGTCGCCAAGATGCAGTGCGACATCATCGCGCTCGCGCTCGCGTGCGGATCGACGCGCGCCGTCACGCTCCAGATCGGTGACGGCAACGACGGCACCGAGTTCACCATCGGCGGCGTGAAGTACCCGCGCTTCCACCAGATCTCGCACCGCATCTTCAGCGACGGCGCGGACGGCGATCCCATCCCCAACGCCGTCGACAAGCACCACGAGATCGACAAGCTGCACGTGCAGATCTTCAAGTACCTGCTCGACCAGCTGAGCAAGTACAAGGTCGGCACCGGCACCCTGCTCGATCTCGGCTGCGCCGTCCTCACGAACGACCTCGCGACCGGCCCGCCCCACGGGTACAACAACCTCCCCTTCGTCATCGCCGGCTCCTGCGGTGGCGTGCTCAAGCAGGGGCAGTACGTCGACGCGGGCGCCGTGAAGAACAACAAGCTGTTCAACACCCTCGGCGCCGCCGTCGGCTGCAAGAACGCCGCAGGCGAGTCGCTCGACGACTTCGGAGACGCGACTCTGCCGAAGGGGAACATCCCCCAGATGCTCGCCTGAGGGGTCGGTCACTTCACTCGAGGTACCCGAGCACGCCGCCGAGGAGCAGGATCACCACGCCCATCAGCGACTCGCCGGCGATGATCCCCGAGGCCGCCGCCACCGTGTAGCGCTCCGCCTGCTCCGCGTTCTTGCGGAGCCAGAGGTATCCGAGGAGCGCGCCGAGGAACATCGACATCGAGTTCCACGCCGGGATCACGAGCGCGAGGCCGAGGCCCATCGCCGAGGGGATGAGGTTCTTCTTCTTCGGGAACGAGAGCTCGAGGAGCGGGATCACGATGCCGATGATCCCGCCGACCACGATGCCCCAGCGCGCGGTCCAATGGAGCTGCTCGATGCCCTTCGAGAGGAGCTCGGCGACGCCGCGCCAGACCTGGGCGCTCGGCGCGGGGAACTTGTCGCTGCCGAGCACGTCGGGCGTCGGGACGAGCACGTAGAACATCGGCACGACGACGGCGGTGCCGACGAACGTGCCCGCGAGCTGCGCGAGGAACTGTTTTCGCGGGTTCGCGCCGAGCAGGTAGCCGCTCTTGAGGTCGGTGAGGAGATCGGCCGAGGAGCCCGCCGAGCCGGCAGTGATCGAGGCGGTCATGAGGTTCGTGACCACGTTGCCGGGAGCGAGCGCGCCGTAGGTGAGCTGGGTGATCTTTCCCATGGCGCCGATCGGCGTGGTGTCCGTCTCGCCGGT
>JBKJQC010001004.1:0-2639 GCA_046593995.1 Polyangiales bacterium | reverse complement strand
GGTCGGCAGCGGCACCGTCGCGCGCACGAAGCGCATCTCGGTCGGAGAGCGCGCCGAGGCCGCCGTCATCGCATGGATGCGCCACCAGACGACCGCCTACGATCGTCTCGTCATCCCGCGCGTGAAAGGGAAGCGACGCGAGGTGCGCCGCGAGCTCGCCCGGATCTCGTGCGCGGTCCTCGATCTGCACCGCCGCGACGACGAGCACCCCGCGTCGAGCTGTCCGCTCTGTGTCGCGTGCGGCTGAAGCGGCCGCGACAGTCCATCGCGTACGCCGCCCGAAATCCGACGAGACCGCGCGCGAAAACACGCTCGAGAAGCCGGTGCGGCCCGAGAAGAACCTTGCGATGATCTCGGCGTGAGGCGCGTCCACGAGCGAACGCTTCCGGTCGGTGCTCCGCAGGATGCATCGTTCGGTTATGGAACTGCGTTCCTCCGGGTCCCCGGCACCATGGGCGTGCTGTTCTCGTACCTCGAGGGAGCGCGCTGCCGGCTCGTGCGCTGGGACCTCGAGACCGGCCGGTGGGACGCGATTCCCACCGGCGGTCTGCTGCGGGACGCCATCTTCGATTCCGATCGCGCGTGGCTGCTCACGACGCACGGGCTCCACGAGATCGGTCTCGAGCCGTTCGTCAGCGTCCACGAGGACCGCCACATCGTTCCGAAGTGGTGCCTCGGTCTGCGGCGCATCGCGGGCACGAACGAGGCCCTCGCCTGGAAGCGAAAGGGGAAGTCCTGCCTGCGCCTGTCGCTCGCTGGCGACGGGAGCGCGCGCGTCTCGCGTCCCGCGCCGAACCTCGTGACGCGCGAAGGTCTCGCGCTGTCGTTCGAGCGCGGAATTGGCTTCGTCGCCGAGCGTCCGCACGAGTCGTTCGCGCTGCCGACGGCGTCGGAGGCGATCGAGGTGCTCGATCGAGTCTACGTCACGCCGGGACAGCTGGGGCCGGCGCGCAACGTCTCGCCTGCGATGTGCAACGATCAAGTGTTCGACATCCACGGCGACGGCACGATCGTGGAGTGGTCGCGCGAACGAGGGCTCGGCCCGCGGCTGGTGTCGCTCGGCGCTCCGGTGTCAGGGCTCGATGGCCCGACGCGGGCCGGTCATCTGCTCGCGCGCACCGAAGATCGGATCGTATGGATCGATCTCGCGAAGCGCGCGATTGTCGCAGAGCACCCGGTGTACGCGGGGCCCCTCTGCGTGGTCGACGACGTCGTCCTGGTGCCGCCCTTCGAGCCCGAGCGACCCGCCCTGCTCCTCGGTATCGGTGACGACGCGCGCGGGTGCATCGCACGCTGCGTGCCGCCTCGCCCACCCGCGCCGAAGACACGTGCGCCGAGGCCATCACCCGAGGGAGCGATCGCGGACCGCAGCTTCTCGCGCATCGAGGTGCAGGCAGCGGTTCTCCCGGCGACGTTCCTTCGGTGCACGTTCCGCCACTGCCGCGTCGGGGCGCCCGACGAGCCGACGACCGTCCGCGGCGTGCGCTTCGAGCGGTGCACGTTCGAGCGCAATTTCCTGCAGAACCTCGCGATCGAGGAGTGCTCGTTCGAGCACGTGAAGCTGATGGGGGGCTGGACCTCGATCGAGGGCATCGACCTTCGGCGCGTGGTGATCGCCGGGCCGGTCGACGGCACGCTGATCTTCCAGAAGCTCCCGCCGACGCTCCTCGCTCGTAGCGGCGTCGACGACTGGGCGCTCGATCTGTCGCGCGGTCGCTTCAGCGGCATCGAGCTCCGCGGCATCCCGTCGCGATTGGTGCGGCGGGACCCCGAGACGCAGGTCGTGGTGCGCCGCGAGCGATTGCTCGACGGACGCTACCGCACGCTGCCGATCGGCGCATTCGTGATCACGCTCGGCTGGATCGCAGAAGGCGAGCTCGAAGACGGCGTCGTGATCGCGAACGTGCGCGGGAGGAAGCGCGCCGAAGAGGTCGAGGCCCTCGCGCTCCTGCGGCGCGAAGGGATCGCAGAGCAGGACTGAGGAATCCGAAGGCGCAGACGGCACCCGCCGCTCGCGGCAGCGCGTGAGGCGTCGGGAGTAGGCGTCGCGCTCATACGCTACCGTCGAGCCAGCGCGGCTCGTCGATGCAATGCGCGCCCGCCAGCGTGGTCGCGGCATAGCGGACAGGCTCGCCGACCCTCGCGCGGGCCAGGCCCCGTCGCGCCGGCGCGCCGAGGCTGATGGGTACGTGTGCGTCTTCGCGCGCGAGGACCGTTTCGGTCCTTGCGTCCTGCAATAACAGCGCTACTATTCAAGTCATGCAGGCCGAACAGCAGGAGCTTCGCTTCCCATCGACCTGGGGCGGACGACGCGTGGGCGCCGGTCGACCGCCGGGCTCCCGCACGAGCGAGCGCATGCCGCACACGAAGCGTCCGCCGGTCTCGCGGCACCGCCCGCACCACATCACGCTGCGCGTCACACGCGGGACCTGGAACCTCCGCAGCCAGCGCTGCTTCGCGCCGATCCGTCGCGCCTTCGCCGCTGTACGCGAGCGTGCCGCGTTCCGCATCGTGCAGTTTTCGGTGCAGCACAATCACCTGCACATGCTCGTCGAGGCGGAGGACCGGACGCGGATGACGCGCGGCATGCGCGCGCTCCTCGTCCGCATCACGCGATTGAGACCACGCGCGATGCGGAC
>JBKJQC010000886.1:0-7871 GCA_046593995.1 Polyangiales bacterium | reverse complement strand
GCGCAGACCGCGTCGCCCGTCGCGGTCGAGAAGTGGGCCGACGTCGCGAGCACCGTCGCGACGGCGGTATCGGCGAAGCTCTCGACGATCGTGACCTGTCAGCCGACGACCGAGGCCGAGCAAGCGGTCTGCGCGCGGACGTTCGTGAAGGATTTCATCACGCGCGCGTACCGTCGGCCGCTCGAGGCCGAGGAGACGGAGCGGTTCGTCGGGTTCGTGACGGCGCAAGCGAAGACGCACGGGTTCGCTGGCGCGACGACCATGCTCGTCGAGGCGATCGTCCAGTCGCCCTCGTTCCTCTATCGACCGGAGCTCGGCGCCGTCACGCTCTCCGGCCACGAGATCGCGTCGCGTCTCTCGTACTTGCTGTGGCAGACGATGCCCGACGCGACGCTCTTCGATGCCGCGACGAAAGGCGAGCTCGCGAGCAAGGGGGGCATCGAGGCGCAGGCGCGGCGGCTGCTCGCGGATCCGCGCGCGCGACCGGCGATCGCCGACTTCCATCGCCAGTGGCTCGGGCTCGACGACATCTCGACGATGCGGCGCGACAAGACGCTGTTCCCTGCGTTCGCGGACGAGACCCCGGCGGCGCTGCGTGACGCCACGGGAAAATGGGTCGATCGCGTGTTCTGGGAGGGAACGTTCGAGGCGCTGCTCACCGAGCCGAAGGCCTACGTGAACGACCTCCTCGCGCCGCTCTACGGCGTGCCCAAGCCCGGGACGGCGACGCTCACGCTCGTCGATCTCGACCCCACGAAGCGCGCGGGTTTCCTCGGACAGGCCGGCTTCCTCGCGAGTCAGGCGCATGAGAAGTTCGACGCGCCGATCCTGCGTGGCGTGTTCGTGCTCGACAAGATGTTGTGCGCGCCGCCGCCGCCCCCGCCGCCGAACGTCGCCGACATCCCGCCGGCCGAGACCGCCGACGTGCCGCGCACCACGCGCCAACGCATCGAGCAGAGCCACGCGAGCGCCGCGTGCATGGGGTGTCACGACTCCATCCACGGCGTCGGGTTCCTCTTCAACCAGTACGACGCGGTCGGTGCGTGGCGCGACACCGAGAACGGGCTGCCCATCGACGCGAAGGGGAAGGTCGCCGGCTTCGGCGACGTCGACGGCAACTACGACGGCTCGGTGTCCTTCAGCCAGACGCTCGCCAAGAGCACGCGTGTGCGTGAGTGCTTCGGCCGGCAGTGGTTCCGCTTCGCGTTCGGTCGGACCGAGACCAGGACGGACGGGTGTGCGGTGAAGCGCATGGTCGACGCGCTCGCGACCTCCGGAGGGAACATGCGCGAGATGTTGGTGCAGCTCGTGATCGCCGACGCGTTCCGCTCGAAGGGGGTGCAGTGATGGACCGACGCGGCTTCCTCCGGACCCTCGGCGCGACGGCGGCGTTCGCCGCTCTGCCGCTCGGCTCCCGATCGCGCGCGGTCGCAGCGCCGCCTGCGATCCCGAAGCGGATCGTGTTCTTCTACGGCGCGGGCTCGCTCTACGACGTCTGGCAGCCCACCGGCGTCGGCGGCGCTCTGCCGACCGAGATGGCGTGGAACCTCTCGAGAGCGCACGCGCCGCTCGCGCCGCACAAAGACGATCTCATCTACCTCGACGGCATCGGGATGGTGTCGGAGGAGATCGATCCCGGGCCGAAGGGGAACGCGCACAATCAGGGCGCCAAGCACAGCCTCGCCGCGCAGAACACCACGCTCACCAATCGACCGGGCGGCGCGTCGATCGATCAGCACATCGCGCAGAAGCTGAAGGAGTCTGGCGTCCTCACGCAGTTCTCCTCGCTCGAGTTCCAGTGCGCGCCCTATACGAACGAGCAGGAAGCGTTCTCCGGCGCGGTCGCGAGCTCCGCCAACACGTTGATCCCCGGGATCTGGGATCCGCGAAAGAGCTTCGACCGCATCTTCGGCGGGTTCGCCGGCGCCGACACCACGGCGGCCGACGCGCTGCGTGCGCGCAAGCTCGCCGTCATGGGGCTCGCAAAGGACGAGATGACGCGGCTCTCGTCGCGGCTCGGCGCGGCGGATCGGGCGAAGCTCGACGTGCACCTCTCGCTCGTCAGCGATCTGGAAGCGCGGCTCGGGAAGGTCGTGACCAAGACGTGCGTGAAGCCGGACAAGGCGAAGATGCTCGCGGAGTTCACGTCGAGCTGCGACCTCTCGTGCTATCGGCCGGACGAGCCGAACGTCTTCCGGCGCAACTTCGATCTCACGACCAAGCTCAACGCGGAGCTGCTGGTGTCCGCGCTCGCGTGCGACCTCACACGCGTCGGCTTCTATGAGGTGCAGACGCCGGCCGACGCGAACATCGGGTACACGACCGGGATGTTCGGGACGACCGATCTGCACGACCTCGTGCACAAGGTGAACGACGATCGGTCGTCGCTCTCGAAGGACCCGGCTGCGCGCGCGATCATCGAGAAGGCCGTGTCGCTCGAGGCGCAGAAGCTCGCCGACGTGATCGCGCTGATGAAGAGCGTGCCCGAGAGCGACGGACAGACGCTCTTCGATCACACCGTGATCCTCTGGTGCAGCCAGATCGGCTACGGCAGCCACGATCTCGCGCACCTTCCGTGGGTCGTCGCCGGCGACGCGAACGGGTACTTCAAGACCGGTCGCTACCTGAAGTACGACAAGAACCCCAAGAGCGAACGCGGGCTCCCGCACAACGAGCTCTTCGTCTCGCTCGCGAACGCGGTCGACGTTCCCATCACGACGTTCGGCAACCCCGCGTGCTGCTCCGGGCCCTTGCCGAGGCTCCGTGTCTGACTTGGACCATGACGTGGATCACTACGCAATCCGGTACAGAATCTGAGGACTGCGCACCTCGATCGGATGCGACGACGAGGCCTCTCGCGCGCTGCGTGGCGCACAGATCCCCGGGTGTACCTTCCTGGCGCGGGCGTTGCTGTACTCGCGCGCGTGAGCATGGTCGCGAACAGATTCCGGCTGGTGCGAAAGCTCGGCGACGGCGCGATGGGCACCGTTCACCTGGCGGAGGACCGCGACGGGAAACAGGTCGCGATCAAGCTGCTCAACGACGACGTCTCGAAGGATCCCGACACCGCTGCACGGCTCGCGCGCGAGGCGGCGGCGACGCGCGCGATCGATCACCCGCGCGTCGCACGCGCGATCGAGATCGGACGGGAGCCCGACGGCCGTTGGTGGCTCGCGATGGAGTACGTCGAGGGGCGCACGCTGCGCGACGCGCTCGCCGGGGGCGCGCTCCGTCCGCGACGTGCGCTCCTCATCGCGCGACAGATCATCGAAGCGCTCGCCGCAGCGCACGCGCTCGGGATCGTCCACCGTGACGTGAAGCCCGAGAACGTCATGCTCGTGCCGAATCCCGACGGCGGGTTCGACGAAGACTCGGTGAAGGTCCTCGACTTCGGGATCGCGAAGCTCGACCCCTCGAAGCACGGGCACCTCGGCCCCTCGACGGTCGCCGGCATGGTGCACGGGACGCCCGCGTACATGGCGCCGGAGCAGATCCGGCGTGAGCCGCTCGACGGGCGTTGCGACATCTACGCGCTCGGCGCCGTGCTCCACGAGATGATCGTCGGCGTGCCGCCGTTCGACGGGGACGATCTCACGATCCTGTCGAAGCACCTGCGCATCCCTGCCCCCGCGCTCACCTCGCCCGTCGCAGCGGACCAGGTCACGCTCGCCGTGCGCGCGTTCGCGGCGCGGCTCCTCGCGAAGGACGCCGGGGCGCGGCCCAACGCGGCGACTGCGATCGGCGAGCTCGACGCCGCGTACGCGACCATCGGGTCCGACGCCGCGCGCATCGAGTCGATGTCGCTCAGCACCGGTCGGGTCATCGTCGCGGCCGGATCGCTCCCGCAGCCGCGCATCGTGATCCGTCCGCCGAGCGCGCGCGACGTAGCCGCGCCGTCGCAGACGTTGGTCCAACGGAAGACGGCGAAGCTCGTGGCCTTTGCGCGGAGCTACGGTCTTGCGCCGCGCCAGCTGATCTTCGGGTTCGCCGTTGCGTTCGGACTGATCCTGCTCGTGATGGTCGTCGCGATCACCAGCGCATCCTGAGCGCGCCAATCTTCGACGCGATGGCCTGCGCCTGGCGCACGCAATCGCCGAGGCCGACGCCGTCGAAGGCGCTCCCGAGCACGTGCAGGTTCCCGACCTGCTCGAGCGCGCTCGCGATGCGACGGAGCCGCGCGGGATGCCCGACGAGCGGCTGGGGGCTCGCGCGTTCGAATCGTGCGACGTGGACCAGCGTGGGCTCGACGGTGACGCCGAGCGTCTCGCGGACCTCGGCGCGCGCCATCGCGAGGAGCTCTTGCTCCCCCTTGCTCACGTCGCCGCCGCCGAAGAAGACACGCAGGAGCACGCGGCCTTCGGGCGCGCGGTCCGGCCACTTGCTCGAGACCCAGGTCGACGCCGCGGGGCCGCCCTTGGATTTGCGCGGGACGAGGTACCCCGTCGCGTCGAGCGGATGCGGGACATCCTCGCGGTCGTACGCGAGGAACACCGTGGCCGCCGAGCCGTAGGGGATCGCGTCGAGCTCGCGCGCGAGGGGCTCCGACAGTGAGCGTACGAGAGACGCCGCGACGTGCGCGGGACCGGCGAGGACGACGTGCTCGGCGGCCTCTTCGCCGCGCTCGTGCACCACACGGAAACGAGCATTCGCCGAGGAGTCGCGCTTCTCGATCGACTGCACGCGCGCGGAGCGGAGCACGCGATCGCCGAGCTTCGCCGCGAGCGCTTCGACGACCTGTCCCAGGCCGCCGCGCAGCGTGAGGAACGTCGACGGCTTCTCGCCGGCCGGTCGCTTCGGTGCCTTGCGCGCGAGGGCGAGCGAGCCGCGGATCAAGCCCCCCTCCTTCTCGAGCGCGGCGAGCTGGGGGAAGGTGCCGAGCAGCGAGAGCTCGGAGACCTCACCGGCGAACAGCCCGCCGAGCAGCGGTCCCGCGAGCCGGTCGAGGACCTCGCGTCCGAGGCGGCGCTCGACGAACTCTCCGAGCGGTTCGTCCTCACCGCCGATCCGCCCGAAGCCGACCGGCAGGAAGAGATCGAGACCCGCGCGCAGCTTGCCGCGCCACGAGAGCAGCGGTGTCGTCACGAGCGGCATCAGCTTCGTCGGGATGCCGAGCATCATGCCGTCGGGGAGCGGGATCAGCTTCCCCGCGTCGGTCTTCACGTAGACCTTCCGATTCGCGGGGACCGTCTCGATGAGATCGTCGGCGAGGCCGAGCGCCTTCACGAGCGCCGTCATGTGCGGCTTGTTCGCGACCCAGGAGTCGGGGCCTTCGTCGAGGACGAAGCCTTCCACGCGCTTCGTGCGGATGTTGCCTCCGAGGTGCTCTTCCGCCTCGAGGACCACGACGTCGAGGCCCGCCCCGAGCAGCGCATGGGCGGTCGCGAGCCCGGATATCCCGCCACCGACGACGACGATCCGATGCGCGCGCACTGCTTCCGACATGCGCTTCGTTGGTTAGGTCGGATCCCCGGTTCCGGCAACGCTCAAACCCTACGGCATGACGGCCAGTAGACGCGCCTCTGCGTCCACGCCACGCGGACATCCCATGAGCGACGACGCGCAGCAGCAGGACTTCACCGAGCTGATGAATGAAAACCTCGACGGTTGGAGCTCGGCGATGGGCCTGCGCTTCGTGCGCGTCACGCTCGACGAGGTCGTCGCCGAGCTGACCGTCGGGAAGCAGCACAAGCAGGCGTACGGCATCGTGCACGGCGGCGTGCACTGCGGCGTCATCGAGACGATTGCTTCGGTCGGCGCTGCGCTCAACGCCATGCAACACGGTCGCAGCGTCGTCGGGCTCGAGAACCACACCTCGTTCGTGAACGCGGTGCGCGAGGGCACGCTGCGCGCGACGGCCCGGCCCATCACCCGTGGAAGGCGCACGCAGGTGTGGGAGGGCACGATCGTGGACGAGCGCGGGAAGATCGCCGCCACCGGCCGGGTGCGCGTCCTCTGCATGGAGGGCGACGCGAAGGTCGGCGGACGCAACGTGGAGATCGAGCGCGACGATTGATCTACCCGGGGCTGCAGCGGACGATGCTCGAGGCCGAGGGCGTGGGCTTCGGGCCCGACGAACGCATCGATCTCGCGCGCTACCAGTGGCGGCCGCGCGTTCGACTCTGTACATAGCTCCGTGTTGTCGAGCGGAAACCAAGCCGAAGACACCCGCGCACGCATCCTCCGCGAGGCGGCGCGCGTCTTTGCGGCCAAGGGGTACGCGGGCGCGACGACGGTCGACATTGCGCGGCGCGCGAAGGTCACCCAGCCGCTCGTCCACCACTACTTCGGAAGCAAGGAGAAGCTGTGGCGCGACGTGCTCGACGATCTCTACGGCCGTCTCAGCACCGAGCTCCTCGCCGAGCGGGCACGCACCGAGGGCGCCCCTCCCGCGGAGCGCGTCCGACGCATGCTCGTCGCCTTCGTCCGCTTCAGCGGCAGGCATCCGGAGCTGTCGCGGGTCACGCGCGCGGAGAGCGTGTCCGGGGGCGTGCCCTTCGACACGCTGTATCGCGACCACCTCGCGTCGCTGATCAAGGTGTTCGAGTCGGTGCTCGGCGATGCCGTGCGTGACGGCGCCTTCGCCACCACGGACGTGCACTTCGCGTACTTCTTCGTGATCGGCGCGGCGACGCAGCTGTTCGCGGAGCCAGAGACGGCGAAGCGCGCCTTTAACCTCGATGCGCGCGACCCGAAGATCGTCGACCGGTACGCCGAGTACACGGTCGCGCTCCTCACGCGGGCGTTGAGCGCAGGCGCAGATCTGCCGGCGGTCAAGGACGCAGGACGCGCACCTCGAACCCCCACCGATCCGACAAAGGCCGCTTCTCCCCGGAAGCGAGCGTCACCGCCGAAGCGTCCGTGAAGAAGAGCCCGGCCTCGACGGCGGCGCTCTCTCCGCGAGTCAGCGCGCCGACGTCTCGTGCACGTACTCGATGAGGTGCTGGACGGCGTCGACGGGCGTCTCGGGCAGGATGCCGTGGCCGAGGTTGAAGATGTGCCCGGGGTGCCCCTTCATGCGGTCGAGGACGTCCTTCGCGCGAGCCTCGATGACCGCCTTCGGCGCGAAGAGCACCGTGGGATCGAGGTTTCCCTGGAGCGCGACGTCCTCGCCGAGGAGCTTGCGTGCTTCGTCCATGGGGAGACGGAAGTCGATCCCGATGACCGTTCCGCCCGCTTCCTTCTGCGCGGTGAGCAGCGTCGACGTGCTCGTGCCGAAGTGGATCACCGGAACGCCCGTCTGCTGCACGTCCTGCAGAATCTTCGCGACGTGCGGCTGCACGTACTCCTTATAGTCGAGCGGGCCGAGCTGACCGACCCAGGAGTCGAAGAGCTGCACGGCCTGCGCGCCGGCTTCGATCTGCGCGCGCAGGTAGCGGCGCACGACCTCGGCGAGCTTGTCCATGAGCGCGTGCCACGCCTCCGGCTCCTGGTACATGAGCCGCTTGGTCTTCACGAAGCCGGACGACTTGCCCCCCTCGACGAGGTAGCTCGCGAGCGTGAACGGCGCGCCCGCGAAGCCGATGAGGGCGACCTTCCCGTCGAGCTCGCGGCGGAGGATCTTCAGCGCCTCGAGCACGTACCCGAGCTCCTCGGGATCGATGACGCGGAGCTTGTCGATGCCCGCGCGATCGACGATCGGCTCGTGGATCACCGGTCCCTCGCCCTTCGCGAACTCGAACGACGCGCCCATCGGCTCGAGCGGGAGGAGGATGTCCGCGAAGAGGATCGCGGCGTCGAACCCGAGCTTCAGCGGCTGCAGGGTGACCTGCGCCGCCAGCTCCGGCTGGTGGCAGATCTGGAGCAGCGTGTGCTTCTCCCGTAGCGCCCGGTATTCGGGCATGTAGCGACCGGCCTGGCGCATGAACCAGACA
>JBKJQC010000867.1:0-7999 GCA_046593995.1 Polyangiales bacterium | reverse complement strand
TCCCGGTCGCCGAGGTCGCAGACTGCAAGCGCACGAAGTTCTGATCAGCGCTTGTGCTTCTGCGCCTCGGCCATCTCCTTCGCCATGCGCTCGCCGTCGCTCATGCGCGCGAACGAGGCGACGAGCTCCGGTGCGAAGCCAGCGAGGTGCGCGCCGAGGACCTGCTCGAACGCAGCCACGTTGATCTCGGCGGGGTTGTCGCGGATGGCGCGGATCACCGCGTCGGCGACGTCGGCCGGAGAGCGCGTGCCGGCGCCGCGCGGGAGCTTCACCCCGGTATCGTGGAACATGCCGGCGTCGCGGATGAAGCCCGGGAAGATCGTCGACACACCGACCCCGGTGCCGTGGAGATCCTCGCGCAGGCCCATGGCGAAGCCGCGCATGCCGAACTTCGTCGCCGAGTAGAGCGACGTGCCGCGCGCGGCGACCTTCCCCGAGATCGAGGAGATGAAGACGATGTGCCCGCGCCCGCGCGCGACCATCTTCTCGGCGTACTCGCGCGCCATGAGGATCGGCACGGTGAGGTTCACCTCGAGGGCGCGTCCGATCTGCTCCTCGGAGAACTCGAGGATCGGGCCGCTCGAGGGGAGGGCGGCGTTGAGCACGAGGACGTCGACGTCGCCCGCTTCGGCCATGAGCTTGCGCACGTCCTCGCGACGCGAGAGATCCGCAATGGCGACGCGTGCGCGGGTCTCGGCGCAGATCCCGGTGAGCGTGTCGGGACGACGCCCGGAGAGCACGAGGTTGACCGCATGTTGCTTGAGCGCGCGCGCGATCGCGCAGCCGATTCCGCCGTTCGCACCGGTGACGAGCGCCGTGACGCTGTGATCGAGATCCATGATGCCGGACGCGTACCGCACATCGGTCGGCCGGTCGACTCAGAGGAGCGCGCGGCGTCTGTGCTACCCTCTGGATGTGCGTGCGACGCTGCGACTGCCGAGCGCGGCGAGCTACGCCGACTACCTCTCCGTCGAGCGGACCAGCGAGCGTCGACACGAGCTGATCGACGGCGTCATCGTCGCAATGGCGGGCGGCTCCGACGAGCACAACGCCATCGCAGGTCGCATGGCGATGGTGCTCGGTCTCCGGCTCGTCGACGGCCGTCGGTACTTCTCGCCCGATCAACGCTTTTGGATCGCGGCCCACCAGCGCGGTCGCTACACCGACGGTTCGATCATCTGCGGCAAGCCGGACCACCCCGCGCACGACGGTCAGGCGACGACGAATCCCGTGGTCGTCATCGAGGTACTGTCGCCGAGCAGCGAGGGGGACGACGCAGGCGAGAAGCTGCACGACTTCCAGACCCTGAGCTCGCTCGGGGCCTACGTGCTCATCCACCAGGACGCACGCGCGGTGAAGGTGTTCCGCCGCGATCCGCAAGGGCTGTGGGCGCAGCAACCCGAGGTCTTCGGCGCGGGCGACGCCTTCTCACTGCCGTCCGTGCAGAGCGCCGTGCCGGTCGACGATGTCTACCGCGACATCCTCGACGTCGACGGCCGCTCGCTGTTGCGCTGATCGAGCCATCCACCGGGAGACGCGGGAGGTCGTCCGGTCAGAGGAAGGCGCCGCTCATCGCAAGCCCCGGGAAAGGGGCTCCGCGCGCGTCGACGTACGAGGTCGGCAGGGGGAACGAGATCCGTGCCGAGGGCGATCCGTACCAGCTCGGGAAGTTGCCCGGCTTCTCTTCGTCGCGCGCCTCGTCGCCGGTCACGAGCGAGTAGAGACCGAGGAGCAGCGCCGGAACTCCGGTGAGGATCGCGAACCCCGCTGCGAACCGCTGATGAGTGACCTTCAGCTTCGAGTCGATCGCGAACCCCGCGCCGACTGCGACCGAGAGGCCGCCCGCGATGGCACCGCCGGCGTGGATCGCGCCGGGCCGCTCGGGGTTCCAAGCGTAGAGCCCGAGGTACACGGACGACAGTACGCCGAAGCCGACGGAGACCGCGACGAGCCCGCAGTCGCGCGGCGGATCGAGCTGACACTTCGGGGGCGGACCACCCGTACCGCGTGAGGAGCCGCCGAAGAAGTTCTTCGACTGCGCCGAGCCGCCGCTCGCGAGCGACACCGACGCGAGCAGTACGGACAAGGCGATCGCGACGCGCACGAAGTCGCGACTGCATTGCGCGTGCCGGCAGACCTCTGCGGGGATCCATGGCGAGGTCGACCGGCAGACGAGACAAACTGCCCCGCGCGCGACCGACGTGCGCTACGCAGGACGCCATGTACCCCCCGCAGGGCGGTTACCCGCCTCCGCCCGGACAGCAGCCCCCCCATGGACAGCCTTACGGACAGCCGCAGGGCGCGCAGAAGGATCCGGTGCAGGCGACCGCGACCCGCGCGCTGATCATCTCCGTGATCGCCATCCCCCTCTGCTGCGCGCCGGTCGGTGTCGTCGGGGCGGTGTTCGGCGTGAAGGCGATGAAGATGGCCAAGGAGCGCGGCTCGCCTTCGCCCGGTCGCGCGGTCGCGGCCGTGATCCTCGGGGGCCTCAGCGTCGTCATCATGGTCGCGACCATCGTCGCATTCCTCGTCGACCAGAGCGCCCGCGACGCGCGCCTCGCCGCCGCCGACCAGGCCACGAAAGGAAAGCTCGAGGACGACACGCTCGACAAGAAGACCGCGTGCGCGCTCGTCGAGAAGCAGCTCCACAAGGGGCTCTACGAGGAGAAGACGCTCGTCGACGACGTCCGCTGCAAGGGCTCCTGGGAGACGAGCGCGGATCGCGGCGAGCTGCGCGACATCGAGGCCGATCTCGGCGCCGACAAGGTCAAGATCACGGCGTGCCTCGCGCGGTCGCGGCGGTGGTTCGTGCTCTCGCTCGCGCAGGTCGGCGAAGCGTGTCCGACCGGGAAGCTCCCCGCCGCGAAGACGGGCAAGGCCACCGACGAGGAGCTCGAGGCCGAGGAGGACGAGCTGCGCAAGACGGAGAAGGCGCGCGTCGATCAGAGCGCGGTCGACGGCTTCGTGGCGTCGCTCGCCAAGATCCGCACGGCGCTCGACGGCATCGATGCGAACGAGAAGCCGTGCAAGCTCGACGTGACGAAGTGGACGCACGGTGACGCGACCTCGCTGGTCGTGCCCTCCGTCGACTTCGAGCGTCTCGGAGAGAAGCACGCGAAGACCGAGGACTGGTCGTTCCTCACGACCGAGCAGGTGATCCAGGTGATGGACGGCGCGAAGCCGATCGCCGACCGTGCGCGCATGCTCCGCGAGCTGCGCGCCGAGGCCGGACCGTTCTTGATCGTGTACGCCGGCGCCGATCGCGCATGGCCGCAGGAAGCCGAAAAGAAGCTCTTCGAGAAGAAGAAGTTCGCGTCCGGCGGCTTCGACGGCCACATGGTCGTGGTCGACACGCGCGACGCGAAGGTGCTCTGCATGTCGTCGTTCGCGTTCGAGAACTCGGCGTCGGTGAAGGTCGGAAAATTCGGGTCGGTGACCAACGCGCTCCGCGACGACCTGAAGCACAACTACGAGGCCGCCGCCGGCGCGAAGCTCCGCGCGCTCGCCGCCGGGAAGCTGCGCCTCTCGTTCATGAGCGCCGACTGAGTCTCGCGGCGATTCAGCCCGCGATGCGGTGGGTCACGTAGCCCACGAAGAACGGGCCCATCTGCGAGATGAACTCGCTCGTCTGCTTCGTCTTGCGCATCGACTGCACGAGGTGCGACAGCGGGTGGAGCTCCTTGCCGACGAGGCCGATGACGAACTCGTTGTCGTTCGCGTCGAGGCCGTGACAGGCGAGCCGGATGTCGCTCGCGAGATCTTGCTGGCCGTATGCGTGGCCGATCACGCCGTGCTCGCGGAGGATCGCGGACTGCTCCTCGTCGCTCAGGCGCGCGAACGTGCCGCTGCGGCGGAGCGGGTACCAGACGTGCCAAGGGCTCGTGTCGCTCAGCGCGTTCTTCACGGGACGGCCGAGGAGCACGAACTCGAGATCGGGCTCGTAGCCGAGCGAGTAGCTGCGACCGAGCATGGTCATCTCGGGGCGGTGGTCGACGCGCACCAGCGGATCCTCGGCGAAGAGCGGGCGCACCGCCTTGACGAAGTGCGCGGGGTCGTCGCTCCACGTGAGGAGGCCGATGCCGCGCGGATCGTTCGTGTCGGCGTAGATCACGCCCGGGATCTTGCGGTCGCGGAGCAGGCCGGCGCAGCGCTCGGCGACCCCTTCCGGCAGCGCGCCCGTCGGTGCGCGGAAGACCAGGAGCTGCATGAAGAGTCGTCGGTTCGAGGCCTGCCGTTGGCCGTCCTTCGTTCGCCCGCCGTACTCGTTGACGTCGATCGTGGGCAGCCCGCGCGCTTCGGTACCTTCCGGCTTGCTCATGCGTGGCAGGTAGATCCGCGGCTCGCGCGCGAGAAGAGCTGCGCGCGAGACGTACGAGTCGCCCACGTGGACCATGGTCGAGGTCACGGCTCGGCCATGCGCCGAGAGCCTTCGATCAGGTTCGTTTTCGACGCACCGCCCGTTGAAAACGCGCGCGCAGCCCCTCGCCGGAACGCCATGGCCAGGGAGTTGCTCGACGGATGCACGGAGGATCTTTCATGCACTCCCGAACCCTTCCCTCTCGCGCGCTCGGGCGCTCTCCGCTCCACGCGCTCCTCGTCTTCGTCCTCGCCGTCGCGCCCGCGATGGTGGCCTGCTCGTCGTCACCGAAGCCGCAGCCGACGGAGGCAAAGGCCGGGAAGGACTCCGTCGCGGCGCGCAAGGTCGACGTCGCCGCCTGCGAGGACATCTGCGACGCGAGCGCCGCGTGTGGCGACGCGGAGCAGAAGTGCCACGCGAAATGCGTGTCCTGGCTCGTCGAGCGATCGCGGCCCGGGATCGCGGAGTCGGCCGCGAAGTGCGCGGTCCCGCGCATCGACGTCGCGTGCCACCAAGACGCCGCGAAGGGTGCCGCGCGCGCGCTCGTCCTCTGCGTCGACGAGGCCGGCCGGAAGGCGCTCCGCAGCGACAAGAGCTCGCTCCTCGTCGCGGCCCGCGCCATCTGCGAGCGCGGCGCGCGCTGCGGCGGCGGCACCCCGAAGGACGCGAGCGGATGCGTCGATCGCATCGCCGGCACGAGCGCCGCGCCGCGCGGTCTCGGCATCTTCGGAGCCGTGAAGCCCGAGCACGTACAGAGCTTCGCCGAGTGCATGCAGGCCGCGAAGTGCGGCCCCTCGGCGGAGTCGACCGCAGCGTGCTTCGGAGAGATGCTCGGCGAGACGTCCGGCGGAAGCGACTCGGGCGGCGAAGACTACGAGCCGTCGGAGCCCGGCACCCCGGCGCCGCCGCCGACGTCGTCGCCGTTCCCCGGAGCGAGCCCCGGAACCGATGGCACCAAGATCTGAGCGCTTGCCGCGCGCGCGTCGCACTGTGTATCGATGGTGCCGATGACCGCGCACGCGACGCTCGAGCACCCGCTCCCCGCGGGGATGCGCGACCTCCTTCCCCCGGAGGCGGCGCTCCGCCGCGCGATCGCGCGCTCGTTCCTCGGGCGCGCGGAGCTGTTCGGCTACGAAATCGTCATTCCCCCGGTGTTCGAGTACGCGCAGACGATCGAGCGAGGCCTCGGCACCCTCGATCCGCGTGAGATCGTGCGGTTCGTCGAGCCCGAGACGGGCGAGGTCGTGGCGCTCCGGCCGGACGTCACGCCGCAGATCGCGCGTCTCGTCGCGACGAGGTTCGACGGGAAGCCGCCGCCGTATCGGCTCGCGTACGACGCGAGCGTCCTGCGCCGGCGGTTCGGCGCGCGCGCGCGCACCCATCGGCAGATCTCGCAGCTCGGTGTCGAGCTGATCGGCGTCCACGCGCTCGCCGGCGACGTCGAGCTCCTGGTGCTCGCGGCCACCGCGCTCGCGACGATGGGGCTCGCCGAGTTCACCGTGGATCTCGGACACGCCGACCTCGCGCGCTCGCTGCTCGCCGGCCTCGATGCGAGGTTGGCCGACGCGATCGCCGACGCGCTCTCGAAGAAGGATCGCACAGTCCTCGGCCGGCTGTCGGCCGAGCTGCCGGCCGCGACGCGGGAAGCGCTGCTCCTCCTCCCGACGCTCCACGGCGATCCGTCGCTCCTCGAAACGCTGCCCGAGGTGCTCGTGAAGGGACCGACGGCGCCGGCGATCGGCGAGCTCCGGACGCTGGTCCGCGATCTGCGTACGTCGCTCGCGCACACCTCGAACACCTCGGCGGGCGGCGCGCGCATCACGGTCGATCTCGGCGAGGTGCGCGGGCTCGCGTATTACACCGGGCCCTTCTACCAGCTGTTCGCGGAGGGTCCGGGCGTGGCGATCGGCGCCGGAGGCCGCTACGATCAGCTCCTCGCGCGCTTCGACAGACCGCTGCCTGCGAGCGGGTTCGCCCTCGACGTCGACGCGTTGCTCTGGGCGCTCCGTGCCGCCGACGCCGAGCTCCTGCGCCGTCCTCGGCGCGTGATCGTCACCGGCGAGGGGGCCTCCGCCTTCGCCGCGACGCTGCGCGCGAGCGGCATCCCCGCGGCGGTCGCCGAGACGCACGCGGAGGAATACGCGCGCGCTTGGGGGTATACCCACATCGCCCGCGTGAGGGGCACGCAGATCGCGCTGTCGGAGCTCCCCGTTCTCGGGGTGCTCGCGGACGCCGAGCTCCCAGGCGCCGAGATCGAAGACGCGCAGATCGAGAGCAGCGAAGTCGCGATGGAGGCCGCGCTCGCGCGCCTCTCACAATTCGGATGAAAGATTCGGAGGGCTCGATGGCGGGCGTGGTGATCGTCGGAGCGCAGTGGGGCGACGAGGGCAAGGGGAAGATCGTCGATCTCCTCACCGAGGGCGCGGACATCGTCGTGCGGTACGCCGGCGGGCCGAACGCCGGTCACACGCTCGTCGTCCCGAAGAAGAGCGGCGGCCACGAGAAGATCGTGGTGCGCCTGGTCCCGAGCGGGATCCTCTGGCCGGAGACGACGTGCGTGCTCGGACCGGGCATGGTCGTCGATCCGCTCGCGCTCTCGAAGGAGCTCGACGAGCTCGTCGCGAAGGGCATCTGGCGCGAGGGGGACGAGCGCCTCGTCCTGTCGGATCGCGCGCACCTGATCCTCTCCTACCACCTGCTCGTCGACGGCCTCCGCGAGAAGGGGCAGTTCGCCGTCGGTACGACGAAGCGCGGCATCGGCCCCGCCTACGAGGACAAGGCACGCAGGAGCGGAGTTCACCTCGGCGCGATCCGCGATCTCGCCCGTATGGAGCGTCACGTCGCGCGCGCGCTCGACGCCTGGGCGCCGGTGATCCGCGAGATGGGGAGCACCCCGCCCACCGCCGCCGAGGTCGTCGACGCCATCCGTCCCGTCGTCGAGCGCCTCGCGGCGCTCCTCGGCGACGGCTCGCGCGTGGTCGACGACGGTGTGCGCGCGAAGAAGCGCGTCATCTTCGAGGGCGCGCAGGGCACGCTCCTCGACATCGATCACGGGACGTACCCCTACGTGACCTCGTCGAGCGCGACCGCAGGCGGTGCGTGCACGGGCGCGGGCGTCGGTCCGACCGCGATCGGCCGCGTCGTCGGCATCACCAAGGCCTACCTCACGCGCGTCGGCGGCGGTCCCTTCCCGACGGAGCTGAACGACGACACCGGCGAGCGACTGCGGAAGCAAGGTGGCGAGTTCGGGGCCGTGACGGGGCGCCCGCGTCGCTGCGGATGGCTCGATCTGCCCGGTCTACGCTACGCGCGTCGCGTCAACGGGCTCACCGACTTGATCGTCACGAAGCTCGACGTTCTCACCGGCCTGCCGACCGTCCAGGTCTGCGTCGCGTACGACACCAAGCACGGCCGTACGAGCGAGCTCCCCATCAACGACCTCGACGGCGCGACGCCGGTCTACGAGTCGATGCCGGGGTGGACCGAGTCGCTCGATCACGTTCGCTCGATCGATCACCTGCCGAAGGCTGCGCGCGCGTACGTCGACCGCATCGCGTCGGACGTCGAGGTGCCGCTGGCGATGGTGTCGGTGGGCCCGCAGCGCGAAGCGACGATCCCGCTGCGCGACCTTTTTGCGTAGTG
>JBKJQC010000741.1:0-11611 GCA_046593995.1 Polyangiales bacterium | reverse complement strand
CACCGGTCTGCAGCGTGCCGGGCGGCAAGGGCGGGGTGGGCGGCTGGTCAACCAATCCCGGGCAAGACGGAACGAAGGGAAGTGCCGCGAACGGCGGCGGAGGCGGGCCTGGTGCAGCGTCCAACGGATGCACGCCCTTCGTCACCTCCCCGGGGACGCCAGCCACTCCTGGCACCACCGGTGGAACGGGAAGCCAGGCTTCTCCTGGGGGTGGCGGAGCCTCGCTCGGCGGCGTGGCCGGTCACTTCTACGGGACCGCGGACGGCGAGGATGGCCAGACCGGTGCAAACGGCGGCGGCGGTGGCGGCGGTGGCGGCGGTGGCGGCGGCAGCAACTCCTTCCCGTGCGATCCCGATACCGGCGGTGGTGGGGGAAGTGGCGGCTGCGGTGGCCTCGGCGGCGCTGGGGGCAAAGGAGGCCGCGGCGGTGGCGGAAGCTTTGGAGTCTTCGCCGCGTCGGGCAGAGTGACTGTGACGAACAACGAGATCACCGCTGGCAGCGGTGGCGCGGGCGGGAAGGGGGGCAATGCTGCCTCCGGTCAGAACGGCGGCATCGGCGGGCAGCCTGGCAGCCACAGCGACGACAGCGGTCCTGGTGGCAAGGGCGGCGACGGTGGCAAGGGCGGCGACGGCGGTCCGGGCGGGGGCGGCGGGGGCGGTCCGAGCGCCTGCCTCGCCCGTCATGGCACCGCTACTGCTACGTACAACGCCAACAGCTGCACGACCGGAACGCCGGGTTTCGGCGGCACTGGCGGATCTTTCTCCGCTGGTGGCGTGGGTTCGAAGGGGAACAACGGCGCGACAGCGACAGGAGGCAACATCCAGGTGAACTGAGCTGAGCTCATTGCAGGATCGCCCGGTCGACACGACCGTGTCGGACTCGATGTTGCTGCTCAAACGATATCGCAGCTACGCGTCTCATTATTGAGGTTGATCCGGGAACCGCACGCTCACGAGGGAGCGATCTAAGCGAATCACCCATAATCCCCGGTCCGCGCGCCACTGACATGATGGTCGAGCGTCCACGCAGCGACAGCGATCTGTGCTGCGGACCGTCTATCGATAATGCTCCCGCGTTTACGCAGCCCCAATCTGTTTGCGGACCGCCCAGATGCTACCTGAGCGCAGTGGAACGCCGGATTAGAGCGCGAGCGAAGGTCCCGATCCACCGGCGGTGTGCCCGTGCAATCAGGCGAGGTCGATCCGGCCGCTGTGGCGGCGCGACTTCGGTTTCCCCGAGGTCGTGCCCGCGACCTTGTGTGGTGCGCTTCCCGTCGCGAACGGGGCAACCGCCAGCGTCGCCGCAGAAGCGGGGGCCGTGACGGGCCCCCGCGGCTTCGTTGAACGAAGCTGCTTCGCGGCGGCGGTGCGCGCATCGAGCGTGATGTCGGGCGCGTCGGCGCTTCGCTGATCCGCTGACCCTCGCGCGGTGCGACGTCGCGCACTCGGTCGCTTCGTGGCGTGTCGAGCCCGCGAGGTGCGCGCCGGCCTGAAAAGCGGTCCTCTCGATTCCGGCGGCATTCGCAGTGCCGCCGGAACCGAGGAGGACCTCATGACCACGACTTGGCAGAAGCGAATGAAAACGGATCTCGAGGCCGGAAGCTACGCGCCGCGGACGTGCGATCACTACGTGCGCTGCGCGGTGCGGTTCGTCGACCGCTTCCGACGAGCGCCGGAGCAACTCGGGCAGCAGCAGATCCGGGTCTACTTCGACGGGGCGCGGAAGGGTGAGAAGCGCGGCCCGTCGTGGCTGGAGCTACACATGGCCGGCGTGCGGTTCCTGTATGCGGTCACGCTCGGGCGGCCGCAGGACGTGTCGTGGATGCGATGGCCGAGGGTCTCCGCCCCGCCGCCGGTGATCCTCAGCGGACAGGAGATCGTCGCGCTGCTCAGGGCGATCAGCTCGCCGCTGTACCGCGCGGTCTCGATGGCGATGTACGGCGCTGGGCTGCGCATCACCGAGGCGTGCAAGCTCGAGGTCGGCGACATCGACAGTCGTCGCGGCGTCATCCACGTCGTCGGCAAGGACGGTCGCCGCCGGTACGTGATGCTGAGCGGACGCTGCTCCACGCGCTCCGTGCGTACTGGCCGCGAGTCGACCGCCGCGGCCGTATCTGTTCCCCGGTCCCGATGCGCGGAAGCCGATCGACGTGCGCTCGGTGCGCGTGCACAGTGCACAGTGCACTGCGCTTGGCCCGAAGTCTGGACGTGCCCAAATCTGTTTACCGACCGCTCCAGATGCCGCCTGGAGCGCTGAGGTTTGGTTCCGTCGCCGGGCCTGCCGAGGCCGCTCCACAGCATCGCGTACGAGCCGGTCCACACCGTCGCGAGGCGCCGCTCGTGGACGGCTGAATCCAGCCACGCGCTGATTGACTCTCAGGGCACGGGCACGAAGATCGCGCCGGAGGAGATCGGCTCGACGATCCCACCACCGGGTTGTCCGAGGCCGCCCCAGACGATCGCATATACACCGCCCCAAACAGCGTTGCCCATCACGCGGGGTAGCGGAGCTCCAACCGACGAGAGCTCCGACCAGGCATTCGTCGAAACGTCGAAGACGAAACCTCCAGTGCGGAACACGAGATCGCTGCCGACAACTTCACCTCCGGACCAAATCACGAGGCGCTGGCCGTCGAACCACGACGACGGCGCATAGCGTGCGGTCGACAGCGACCCCGCCATCGGCAACTCGGTCCAGGACAGCGACGTCAACGACAGCATCGACCCATCGCCGACCGGCGAGCCTTGTTCGGAGCCACCCTGAATCATGAACCGCATCGAGTCCGCAGCGGCAGCGGACCATTGTCGCTTCTTGCCGCTGGCCGGAATCGTTCTCCAGGTGTTCGTCGTCGGATTGTAGAGCGCGCCGTCGTCGAGGTAGGTCGCGTTGTGACCGCCGAAGACGAGTACCTCAACCCCCGTCCACGCGGCGATTGGAAGCTGCCGCGCCGTGATCGGTGCAGCCGGAAGCATCGTCCACCCCGGGCCATCCGCGAAGAGAGCGCCGTCCGCCTTGAGGGCTGCGGTCGCGTCGGACCCCCCCCAGATGAACCAGCGTTTCGTCGTAGGTATCCACACGGACGCGAAGTTCTGCCGCGGCGAGATTGGTGCGGTCGGCATCGTGCGCCATTGCTTCGAGAACGCGTCGTACACCGCGCCGTCGCCGAGAGTTGTTCCGTTGTCGTCTCCTCCCCAGACCATGAACGCCAGTCCATCCCACGCGCCGCCGTGGCGCCTGCGGCCGTTCGCCAGAGGGAATGGCGGCAGCAACTCCCACGTGTTCGTCCTCGGCCGATACAGCGCACCGTCTTTCTTGCCGACTTCACCCCCGTCGGACTTGATGCCGCCGCCGAACACGAACAGCTCGCCGCCCGTCCAGACATTCGCGGAGTGAAGGCGCCCTTCGAACCCCGCCGGCGCATCGGCGATCGACGTCCAGCCTTTCGGCAACGCGCATGCGTCGGTACCCCACGCGCAGCTCGCAGTGCACCTCTTCGTCTTCTTCTCGAGGACGCCGTTGCATGCAGTGCCGCCCGTGACGTCCGCTACCTCGCCCGGCGTGCACACGCCCTCGCCGCCGCACGCGCTCCACGCGCCCAACGTGTTCTCAGCGATGCACGTGCGGGAACGCGTTCCGCACTTCCCGCATGCCTCGGTCGCGGAGCCGCTGTCCGCGCACGACCCCGCGGCGTCGAAGGAGTCGGGCGCAGCGCTGTCGGCCGCGGTCTCGGCGGAGGACGAGTCGGGCGACGAGGAGTCGATCGACGACGAGTCGACCGATTGGGAGTCTACCATCACGAACGTATCGACCGCGGACTCGACGCTCGCGTCTCCCGCGCTCGACTCCGCAGCCGCGTCCGTCGTCGAGTCGCCCGCCGCATCCGCGAAGCACACCGGATCGGACGGATTCTTCCGACAGATGGCGAGATCGAGATCGCGATAACAGCCGCTCACCGCCAGAACGATCAACAAGAAGCGTTTCATCAGAACCTTCCTTCCAACGACACCCCGCCGAGCGAAGCCTTCACCTGCACCGCGTTGTCCTTCGGTGCGGTCACCAGCAGCGTCACGCCGACACCAATCGCGACGACCGCGGTCACCCCGGAGACGATGGTCATCGTCTCCCACGTGCGGACGCTGCTCTGGTCGCGCGTGCAGATCGTCGGTCCGCAGCTCGCCTGGTAATCGTCGTAGGCCTTGCTCGAGAGCAGGTACGAGCCGCCGGCACCGAGCAGGAAGACTCCTCCGGCGCCGAGCGAGACGTAGCCCCACGTCTTTTGCGACGAGCTCGCGGGGACAGGGGTCTCGTCCTTCGCGGGGGTCGTCGTCACCGCGGGCGCGGTCGTCACCACGGGCGCCGATGCCGCAGCCGGTGCGTCGACCTCGACCTCGATCGTGGTGCTCTCCGCCAGGTTCACGTCTCGCTTGAACACCTGCGCGCCGTTCCGCGTCGCGACGATCGAGTGCGCGCCGGGATCGAGCGACAGCGTGGTGGGCGTCTTGGTCTCCTTGGCGTCGACGGTCACGGTCACTCCGGAGGTCGCCGCGCTCGTCTTCACGATCAGCTTGGGGATGCGCGTGCGCAGATCCTCGAGGTCGCTCGCGGCGGTGTCGACGGTCGCGGGATCGGCCTTCGGATCGGTGCGGATCGACTCGTACTCCTTCTCCGCGTCGAGCAGGCGGCCGAGCTTCTTCTTGCAGCCCGCGATGTGGAGGCGCGTGTTGAAGTCCCTCTTCGCGGCGGGGATGGCCTCGAAGCCGGCGAGCGCGCCCACGAGGTCGCCGGCGTTCTCCAATTTGAGGGCGGCTTTGTACTGCTCGGTCGCCTGCGCGAGCGCAGGGACGTGGGCGAGTAGGACGACGGCGGCGAGGGAGGCGGCGAGGAGGCGCATGGAGGGATCTCGTGAGGGGCAGACGGAGGTCGACCCGACGAGCAGTCCGGTTGCGTGCTTCCGCCGTCAAGGCATCACACCGCTCCATCCGTTCAGTCCGACTGCGACGAGCGCTTCGACCCGCGCCCGGTATACTCGCCGGCTCCTTTGTCGACGGCCGGCTTCGCTCCGCATCGGCTCGCGGGCACCCCGTATTTCCTGAGCTCCGTGCTCGGGGAGGGGGCCATGGGAGAGGTGTATCTCGGGGAGCACGTGGATCTCCGCCGCCCCGCGGTCATCAAGTTGATCAAGGGGCGGTACACGAACGAAGAGCAGGTCGTCGGACGCATGCGACGCGAGGCGCGCATCGTCGCGCGTCTTCGGCACGACGCGCTCGTCACCATCTACGATCTCGGCGTCGCCGCGGACGGACGCACCTTCATCGCGATGGAGTATCTCGACGGAACGGTCCTCCGTCGCATTCTCCAACAGCGTGGCGCGCTGCCGGTCCCCGACGCGACGCGCTGGATGGCGCAGACCTGCGACGGTCTCGACGTCGCACACCTTGCGGGTGTCATCCATCGCGACGTGAAGCCGGAGAACCTCTTCGTCACTTCGGAGGGGCAGCTCAAGGTGCTCGACTTCGGCGTCGCCAAGCCGATGAACGAAGGCGATGCGACGAGCGCGCGCACCGCGGCAGGCATGGTCATCGGCACGCCGCGCTACATGGCGCCCGAGCAGGCGACGGGCAGAGCGCTCTCGGCGGCGACCGACGTGTACGCGGTCGGGTGCGTGCTCTACGAGATGCTCGCGGGCTCTCCGCTGTTCGACGGGAACGACGCACGCGATCTGCTTTATCACCACATGTACACGCCCGCGCCGACGCTCGCCGAGCGCACGCGTCGTACCGTCGCGCCAGAGCTCGAGGCGCTCCTCCGCCGGGCGTTGGACAAGGATCCTGCGCGACGGTTCACGCGCGCCGCCGACATGGCGATCGCTCTCCGCGCCCTCGGTGAGCGCCCGCGCATCAGCATCGTCCCCGCGCCGATCTCCGGACACGAACAGACGTTCCAGGATGGTCCGCCGACGGCGGTCGTGCGCGCCGACGACGTGCCCACGCGAGACCGACGACCGACCTTGAAGGTCGACGAAGTACGCGCGATGCACGAACGTCCAACCGTGAAGGTCGACGAGGCGCGCGCGATGCACGAGCGGCCCACCGTCAAAGTCGAAGCACGGATCTCGGACGTCGGAGACGACACACGTCCGATCGCCGCGCACGCGCTGGTCGCAGGCCTCTCGACCACGGAGAACCAGCCGGTGATGGGCGCGCGCACCGCACAGACCGAGGTGCTCGCCGAGCCGAGCGGCGGCGGTACCGGCAGCCTCGCAGCGGAGGTGAGCACCCTCGCGACGGAGCGACGCGGCGCACCGATGTGGCCTCTCGCGCTGGTGCTGGTTCTGTTCGCCGGAGGCGCGGGCACCATCGCGATGATGGCGCGACGCGACGACGCGCCGAAGACGCTCGCTCCCACGGCAGCCTCCGCAAGCGCCGCCGTCACGAGCACGTCACCTCCCGCCGTCGAACCGGGTCCCACCCCGACCGTCGCGCCGACCGTCGCCCCGGCCGCGTCCACGGCACCGAAGCCCCTCGTCGAGGAGAAGCCCTCCGCGAAGGGCGCAACGAAACCGACTGTCGTGAGCGCTGCATCCGCGGCGCCTGCACCGACGCCGGTCGTAGCACCCGCACCTTCGCCCTCGACCGCACCAACCCAGTCCGCCTACGACAAGGCGCGCGCGTCGATGAACGACGGCGATCTCGATGCCGCCGAACGCGAAGCACGCGCAGCGATTGCCACGCACGGAAACGGCGCGCGTCTCTTGCTCGGCGAGATCCTCGAGAAGAAGGGGAAGCCTGCGCTCGCGCGCGAGCAATACAAGAAGATCCTCGAGACCGATCCGAACAACGGCGTCGCGAAGACCAGGCTCGCCAAGCTCGGCGGCTGACTAAGGCTCCCCTTCGTTCGGCGGCTCGCTCGGTGCGAGGGACTTCGCGGCGGAGAAGTCCCCCACGATCGCGCAGTCCTTCCGCAGCGGAGGCGCGCCCGGCACGTGCTGCGTGTCGACGAACACGATGTCGGCGTGGGGATAGGCCTCTTTGAAGAGGTTGCAGTTCGCGGGCTCGTTGTCGAAGGAGGCGATCACCTCACCCACCCGCGCGAGCGTCGGCGCGATCATCCGTTTGAACGCCTCGTCGGCCATCTGCGCGTCCGGCTTGAGGATGATCTCGACGCCGGCCACGCCGAGCGGGAACCCCAGCGTGCGGAGAGAGGCGAACGTGCCGAGGCTCATCATCGGGAGATCGCGGCCGGTGAGATAGACCATGGTGGCCCCGCGCGCGTGGCATGCGCGCACGAACGGGACCGCGCCGTCGAGTGCGACGTCGTGCTGGAGATCTTCGTCGCGGAAGAACCGCTGGCGCCAATACTCCGTCGCCTCTGCGACCAGCGACGGCTCGACGATCTTGAGGCGGCGGAGCGAGTCCGAGAGCAGATATGCGAGGCGGTCCGCCGAACAGGCGACGAGCATCGCGCTCGCCTCGGGGTGGCTCGTCTTCCACTGCGCACCGAGATCACGCAGGATCGCGACCGTCCGCGGACGGTTGTCCATGAGCGTGCCGTCGAGGTCGAGCACGACCACCGGCGGGCCCTTCTCCGTGCGCTGTTCGCAGCGCGCGAGGATCCGGCGATAGAGCTCTTTGGCCTGGTCGTCCGGGATACGCGGATAAGCGGGCGGCGGGGAGGGGGTCGAACCGACGGGTTCCATGACGGGGCCGCGTCTTTGCCACGAATCCTGCCCCGCGTCGCGGACTCACTTGGCGTCGCCGAATCCCTCCACGCCGGCGAGGCCAGCGGGCACTTCCTTCGAGGGCGCGCACTTCATCGTCTTGACGCTCGCGTCGCCGTTGGACGCGGTGCGGAAGAGGTAGGCGTGGTCCTTGTCGGCCCACGGGATCACCGCGGAATACGCGTTCTCGTCGGTCTTCACGGCTTTGCTCTTCGTCGAGATCGGGCGCGCTTCGTAGGCGGCGACGCAGGCCGTCTTCGCGTCCCCGCGCACGACCGCGTACGTCGTCGCGAGCAGCACGTCGGCTCCCTCACCCTTCACGGTCAGGGGATGGCGGGTCCCGCTGGAGAACGGCGCGACGACGCGCGTCCCCGAGTCCCCGCTGCACGCGCTCGGCGGATCGGCGAGCGAGGTCTGCGTCGCCATCGGGATCGCCTCGCTCGGATCGGACTCGACGCCCTTGAGCGGTACGCCCCACGCGCTCGGCGCGATGCCTGCGCCCCCTGGCCACTGCACGACGACCGTCGGGCGCAGCGCGGTGCCCGTCCCGGGTCCGTAGGTGAAGTCCCACGACGGCTCGACGTTGCGCACGTCGGGCCAGAGGCCCCACGTACGTGACTCCCACGACGTGCCCCCCTCGTTGGCCCACGACATGAACAGCTGCGATCCGATGACGCCGAGGATCACGCTGCGACCTGCGGCGCGTACCGCATCGAGCCGCGGCGTGATCGGCGCACCGGCGATGTCCTTCGTCGGGAGATCCGGCCACGGCAGCCGGTCGACCTTGCCGCCCTCGCGCACGAACCACAGCGGCACGTCGGGCTTCGTCGCGAACGGCCGCACGTGGACGCCGCCCTGCGCGATCGACAAGAGCGAGAGGTTCGCCATCGCCGCGCTGTCCTTGCCGGTGCCGACCACGTCGCGCGGATCGAGCGGCCCCGCGCCGTGGATGCGCGCGTGATGCACGGCTCCGGTGGCCGCGACGTACCACGCGACGTCGACGTCGACCTTCTGGCCGTCGGTGACGCCGCCCGAGATCGAGGGCTTCTTGTCCTTCGCGTCCTTGTCCTTGGGGTCAGGCTTCGCGCCGGGATCGCGCTTGAACGCGAAGCGAATGGCGGCGGCGCCCTCGATCTGCGGCAGCACCGCGGTCGCGACGTCCTTGCCCGACGGACCGAAGAGGGAGACCTCCTTCGTCTCGATCCCCTTCGCACCGGTCTTCCCGAGGACGACCGAGACGCTCCCCTTCGCGTGATCGTGCTTGATGGCGAGCCAGCGTGCTCCGGCGGAGAGCTCCGCCTCGTACGCGCTCGGCGCGGCGAGCACGGGACCGAGCGGCTTCCACTCGCCGTCGGTCGCGCAAGTGAGCGGCGTCGCCGATGCCACCGCGGCGCTGGCCGGATCGGAGCCCGCTCCGCCGCCGCCGCCCCCCCAGCCGACGCGCGTCGCACGGTCGCCGATGTGACAGCCGTAGTCGCTGCACACGACCTGTGCGTCGGGCGAGCCGAGCTCCGGCATCGATGGTGCGCCTGTCGTCGTCCACGTCGCGCCGGCGTCGGTCGTCTCCCAAGCCTTGCCGTGGCGCGCCCACGCGAACCCGCGCTTGCCGGCGAACGCGACGCCGTCCGCGCGGTGCGGGAAGCGACGCCCTTTGATCGTCGCGCCTTCGTCCTCGCTCGTGTAGACGATCCACTCGCCCGAGATGCGCACCGTGGCGACCACCGCGCCCGACGCATCGACCGAGACGCTGCGCGCCTCCGCGTGCAGGGCGTTGAGCGCCGGTTGGTTCCCGTCCGGAGCGGGCACCGTCGGGAGCGCGACGCGCCCGTAGTCGCGGCCGCCGTTCTTCGACACGAGGAGGACGAGCGGGCCGCTGTCGCTCTTGCCGAGGGCATACGCGCGCGTGCCGTTCGGCGAGAACGCGAGGGCCGCGATGCCCTGCACGCGGCTCGGCAACCCGAGCTTCGCGAACGTCTTCGACTGCGGAACGCGGATGATCGGCGGCCCCTCGTAGCAGTCGGCCTTTGGCTTCTTGCACCCTCCGTCGAGGATGAGCGCGCGATCGGGCGTGACCCAGAGGTGACCGACGTCGAGGCGCTTCGAGCCCGCGGTCGCCTCCTCGGTCCAGGTCTTCCCCTCGTCGTCGCTCCGCAGGATGCGAATGGTCGCGCGCTCGCCGCCGCTCGATTTCGGCGGTTTCGGGCCGGTACCGAAGGTGGTGGGGACCTTCTTCGCGCCGCCGCGATCGTCGCACGCGACGAAGATCGAGCGCGCGTCGCCCGCGACCCAGACGCGGTCGCAGCCGTTGAGATCGGCGATCTTCTTCGGCTCGATCCGCTCACCGAGCTTGCCGAAGGCGAGCCGCCAGCGCGTCGGATCGTCAGGCTCCGCGACGGCTTCGAGCCAGCGGTCGCCGACGAAGGCGCCGCGCCCGGCCGTGAGCGCCTTCGCGTAGCCGAGCACCGCGGTGGTCGGTCCGGCCGCGAGGTCCCAACCGTCGGACTTCGGCGCGCGGGCGACGCGCTCGAGGCGGAGCGGCGTTCCCTTGAGGATGGCGGACGCGTCGATTCCTTCGATCATCACGTCGCCGTTGACGTCGAGGACGGCGCGCCGCGCACCGACGCCGGGCGTCGCGACCTGCGCCCACGTGACACCGTCGTCTTGTGTGGCCCACACGCGTTGCGGCGCCGCGAGCACGAGCCCGAGCCCGGCGTCGTTCATCACGGTCGCGACCAGGCTGCCGCCGGGCGAGGGCAGATCGACCTTCGACCACGTCGCGCCACCGTCGCTCGAGCGCACGAGACCCGTGTCGGAGATGGCGACGATCGTCTTCTTGCCAGCGGCCGGAGATCGCAGCGTCGTCGCGGGCGACTTCTTCGACGCGATCGCGCTGAGCGGCTCGCTCGCGAGATACGTCGTGCCGCTGACCCCCACGAAGACGAAGCTCTTGTCGTCGGCGCCCCTGACGATGGCGGCGATGCCCTCCGGGACGAGCGTCGATGCCGGCGTCGGCGGCGAGCCGTCGCGCTTGTCGAACCACCGCTCACCGCCGTCGCCGCCGTAGAGCGCGCCGTTCTGGAGATCGAGCCGCGCGCGTAGACCGGTGAGCTTCGTCGCGTGAAACGCCCAGCGCGCCGGGCTCTCCGGCGGGGGCGCGGACTTCTCCGGCGTCTTCTGCGCCGCGGTCTTCGGCGGCGGGTGCGGCGCCACACCGGGGCCACATCCCGCGCTCGAGATGGTGACGATCAGCGGGAGCGCGAGCGACGCGATCGCCCGAGTCCGAGAGCGAGGGGACCCTCCGCGGAGGAGCCCGAGTGCAGCCGAACGCATGTTGCGCGCAGCATACATGCTCAGGGCGTGAAGCCGGGGACGCTCGCGTAGCTCTCGGGGACGGCGCCCGGGGTCAGGGTGCAGCTCATCGGGCGGAACGAGAGCTGGCCGCCGGCGGTCTTGAACAGCGTCGCGTGCGCGAGGTCGGCCGGCGGGATCAGCGCGGAGTGCAGATCGCCGCTCTTCCACACCGTGTAGTACGCATCGAGCACGCTGACGCAGACGTCCTCCCCCTTCGGGCCGGTGCGGGCGATCACGTTGCTCGTTGCGAGCAGCAACTCGGCACCCTCTTGCGTCACGATGACCGGGTGCCGTGATCCGGGGCTGTACGGCGAAGGGATGCGGAACCCTCCCGCAGAAGTCGCGGGCGAGTCCTTCGCGCAGGCCTTCGGCGGATCGGAGAGCGTGGCCTGCGTCGGCAGGGGCGCGAGCACCTCGGGCTCGTTCTTCCCTCCCTCGAGCGCGACCGCCCACCCGGCCGCGGGGATGTCGGGGTTGCCGGGCCAGAGCACGCCGACGACCGGCCGATCGCCCGAGTCGACGAAGCGCAGAGACGGCGAGCCA
>JBKJQC010000683.1:0-8943 GCA_046593995.1 Polyangiales bacterium | reverse complement strand
GCCGGCGGCTCGTTGCGCTGGGTCTCGGACGCCGCGCGGACGCGCACGAGGGTGCTGCTCCTCGCGGGCCTCGATCGCCATCACGGTGAGCACCCCGACGAGGAGGGTGCGCCGCTGGCGGTCGCGCTCGCAGCGATCCCCGACAACGCCGCACCCGGGCTGGCCGAGGCGACGCTCGAGCGTGCCGTCGCCGACGCGCAGGTCGTGCGGAGCGGCGAGCGCGTTCGGAAGAGCGCGTTCAAGCCACGTGCGCGCGCCGACGATCCGCAGGCCCTCGCGATCGCGCAGCGCCTCGGCGAGGCGGGGTTGTCGCCGCCGACGATGACGGAGATCGCCCGCGACGTCGGGGTCGAGCTCACGCGCGCGCGCGCCCTCGCGAGCGCGATCGCGGCGGCGGGCAGCATCGTCCACGTGCAGGGCGATCTCTGGTTCGACAAGAGCGCGCTCGATGCGCTGCGCGGAAGGCTGATCGACCACCTGAAGGCGCACGGCTCGATCGCGACCGGCGACTTCAAGGAGCTCGTGGGCGCGTCGCGCAAGTTCGTCGTGCCGCTGGCCGAGTGGTTCGACGCGCAGAAGGTCACGCTGCGCGTCGGCGACGTGCGCAAGCTGCGAGGCGGCTAGCGCTCCGGATCGGCGAGCGCCTGGAGCGAGAGTGCCCCGAGCGCGAGGGCGGACGCAGCGACGAGGATCACGTGCGGGGCGCGCAGGCTCGCCCCCACACCTTGATCGATCAGCGCGCCGAGGGCCACGCCGTCCGACGGCCCGACGCCGAGGAAGGCGAGCGCAGCGTCCGCGACCAGCAGCGCCGCGGCCGTCGACCCGAGCTGTGCGCGCGCGACCGGCAACGTCGCCGGGAGCGCGTGTCGGAACAGCACCCGCAGCGGCGGTGCCCCGAGCGCGCGCGCAGCCTCGATGTATTGCAGGCCGCGCACGATCCGCAGCTCCGCGAGTGCGAGTCGCGCGAAGGGCGCCCACGCCGTGACGAGGAGCACGAGCCCGACGTGGAGGCGCGTCGGCCGCGGAATCGCCGCGAGCACGCCGAGCGCGAGGACGAACGACGGGAACGCCTGCACCGCGTCGCACAGGCGGTGGGCGGCGCGTTCGACGCGACCTCCCCGGAGTCCCGCGGCGGTCCCGAGCATGGTGCCGACGACGAGCGCACAGAGCGCGACGGCGCCGGCGAGGAGGAGCCCGCGGAGCAGCGCCTCCGAAGCGAGCGCGAGGAGATCGACGCCGCCATCGCCGCAGCCGAGGGGATGCGCGCTCGACGGACGACAGAGCTCACGCGCGAGATCGAGCCGTCGCGGATCCGCGCCGCGCGCGAGCCGCACGAAGAGCGCGAGGAAGATCACGGCCAGAGGGAACGCGACCCGCTTCATCGCGCCCTCGGATCGAGGGCTTGGTGCAGACGGAGGCCGAGCCCCTGGACGAGCACGAAGAGCGCCGCCGACGCGATGACGCACCCTTGGATGACCGGCAGATCGCGCGCGCCGAGCGCCTCCGCGAGGACGGTGCCGAGGCCATGGCGCTCGAGCAGTCGTTCGAGGACGACCGCACCGCCGAGGAGCGCGCCGAGCTGCGCTGCGACCACGGTGACGATCGGACCGACGCACGTCGGCAGCGCATGGACGAGCCACACCCGCGCGACGCTGAGCCCCTTGGCGCGCGCGACCGTGAGGAACGGGCTCTTCGCGGCGGCCTCGAGCGAGGCGCGCGCGATGCGTGCGACGGCGGCACCGAGCGGAATCGCGAGGAGCGCCGCCGCGAACGCGAGCCCCCGGAACCCCGCATCCGGATCGGCGGGCAGGGGCACCACGCGGAGACGAACCGCGAGGAACCACGTCGCGGCAGGCGCGAACGCGAGGAGCGGCACCGACGCGCAGAGCGCGATGATGCGATCGGCGAGGCGCGCGATCCGGCGTGGTCGTGCGGCGACCGACGTCAGTGCGAGGCCGACCCCGAACACGCTGCCGAGCGCGACGGACAGCCCGGCGAGGGCAGCGGTCGTCGGGAGCGCATCGAGCACGATCGTCGCGGCGTCGACGTCCGGGTGACGGAGCGAAGGCCCGATGCGGCCGTGCGAGAGCAAAGCGAGGAAGCGGCCGTACTGACGTCCGAGCGGCTCGTCGAGGTGGAGCCGCGCGCGCATCGCTGCACGATCGGCTTCGGTCGACTGCTCGCCGAGCACCAGCGCCGCCGGATCACCCGGGAGGAGGCGGAACGCGAAGAACACGACCGACGCGACGAACAGCACCACGGCGAGCGCCGAGGCGAATCGAACGACGAACCGAGCGATGGGTGCGAAGGCCCGATCGAGCCGAGGGGCAGCGGCACCCCCGTCTCGCGCCCCCCTCACGGCAGGCAGACGTTGTTGCTCTCGGGCTCCGAGTCGAGGATGCGCGCGTCGCGAGCAGTGCTCGGCAGCTTCAGGCAGACGTAGCCCGGTCGGCAGTCGGAGTGGCCGTCGCAGCTCCGGACGCAGAAGCGGCGGGCGAAACGATCGGACGCGCCGTGGAACTCCACGCACACCGCCTCGCTCGGGCAGGAGCCGGGCTCGCAGTTGAAGATCGTGCAGTAGCCGTCCGGCTGGGACGTGTCGCACAGGCGATCGCCCAAGATGCTGCAGTCCGTCGAGAGCTTGCAGGAGTCACCGACCTCGGGCTTGCAGCCGACGAACAAGGCCGCGAGCACGGCCGAGGTCACGAGGAGCAGGAGACGGCCGGCGCGGCGGTGCGAGACGGCGAGCCGGAGGGGGTGCGTGTCTCCGAGGTGGCACGAGGCCGGCATGGCGGCGGGGACGGTCGGTGGAAGCACGACTCGCGTCAAGGTTTTCTTGCACCGTAGGCCATGAAAAAGCGTCGTTGCGGCGGCCGTCGCGGTCACGCGGCGGCCGCGGCGGGAGGTCACGACGTTGACCGGAGCGCGTCCGGCCACTACAACGCCCGCCCGAGCCCTCTCCAGAACAGGCGCGCGCTCCCTTCCGGAACGCCGCGCGGCCTGCAGGCTCGACGCGAAGGCACCCATGGCCACTCACATCACCGAAGAGTGCATCAACTGTGGCGCTTGCGAGCCCGAGTGCCCGAACAACGCCATCAGCCAGGGTGACGAGATCTACGTCATCGATCCGGATCTCTGCACCGAGTGCGTCGGTTTCTACGACCACGAGGAGTGCCAGGCGGTATGCCCGGTGGAGTGCTGCCTCCCGGATCCGAAGCATGTCGAGACGGAAGAGGGCCTGATCGCGAAGGCGCTCCGCCTCCACCCGGAGGACGAAGCCCTCAAATCGCGCGTCACCGCCAACGACTTCCCGTCGCGGTTCCGCAAGTAGTCTCGCTCGTTCCGGGGGCCCGCGGGTAACGACACCAGATGCGGGTTCTGCTCGCCGCCATCGGCGCCCCCCTCTTGCTCGCACTCGCGAGCGGCTGCGCGGCGAGCTCGCCCGTGCTCGTCGAGCCGCGCATCGTTCCGGGCGGTGACGTGCGCCTGCAGCTCGGCGCCGCCGTGCTCGCCCCGATCGCTGGCGACACCGAAGCGCTCACGCGCGCGCGCTCGACGCTCGCCACACCGCCAGAGCCCGATCCGCTGACGGGTTCGCGCGATGCGGCGGTCCGCGCCGTCGACCCCGGCGCCGCCGTCGCACTCGGTGCGCGTCCCGGCGTCGCACCGATCGTCCGCACGACGGTCGGCCTCGGTGACCGCGTCGAAGGCCACCTCCGCTACGGCGGCCGAGACGTCGCGGGCGGCGCCCGCTTCATCGTCTTCGAGAAGCGCACACAAGAGGCCGGCGCGCTGACCTTCTCGATCGGCGGCGAGGGTCGCTTCGTGCTCCGCCACCGTCCCGAGGACGGCGTGCTCTCCGGGGTCGCGACCGACAACGTGCAGGGGGTCGGCGGCGCGGTTCCCGCAGTGCTCGCGTGGCAGAGCGACGCGGGGCTCATCATCGCCTACGTCGCGGCCACCATCGGGTACGAGCGCATCACCGGCCGCATCGCGATGCCGGCCCTGATGGATCCTGCACCGTACCGAGATGCGAAGCTGTCGCGCCTCTTCGGCGCCGGGACGCTCGGACTCGGCGTTGGCTTCCGGCGCGTCCGTGTCATCGCGGAGCTCGGCATCCAGCGTGATTGGCTCGACGCGACGATCGGCGGCGCGTCGACCCAGGTCCGCCTCGTGAGCCTCGCACCGGCGTTCGCGTTCGGCCTCACGTTCTGATCAGCTCTTTCGTCGCAAGCTCGCGACGAAGTACGCGTCGGTCTTGTGCAGGTGCGTGAGCAGCCGCCCTTGCACCGCCCCCGGCTCGAAGAGCTTGTCGGCGACGGCGGCGTCGAACGGCACGAGCTCGAGATCGGGGCGAGCTTCGAGCACGCGCGCGATCACCGACTCGGCCTCGTCGCGAAGGACGCTGCAGACGGCGTGAGCAGTCGACCGCCGGGCCGCACGACGTCGGCGGCGTTCTTCACGATGGCGACCTGCGCTTCGGTGAGCGCCGGGAGATCCGCGGCCTGCCGTCGCGTCTGGATCTCCGGCCGGCGCCGGATCGTCCCGGTGCCGCTGCAAGGCGCGTCGACGAGCACCCGATCGTAGGTGTCCCGCGGGACGTCACCGATCCCGACGGCCCAGTCGACCGGATAGCCGAACGGCTTCGGGAGCTTGAGGCGCGTGAGCTCGTTCGCGAGCCGCCCGAGCTTGTCCTCGTGGAGATCGGCGACGTCGAGGCGACCGAGACTCGTGCCGTCGTCCGATTCGAGCGCCTCCGCGAGCAGCGAGGCCTTGTTCCCGCGCCCGGCGCAGGCATCGAGCACGATCTCGCCCGGACGCACGCCGAGGAGCTGTCCGATGAGCTGCGAGCCTTCTTCCTGGATCGTCCACGCGCCTTCGGCGTAGCCCGGCAGCTGATGCGGATCGCCGGCGCTGCGAACACGAATCGCCCCGGGCGCGAGCTCTCCAGCCTCGATCTTCGCCTGCGGAGCGACCTCGCGGATGCGCTTGATCCACGCGTCGCGCGTCGCCTCGAGACCCGCGCCGCCGTTGCGGACCCGGAGATTGAGCGGCGGTGGCACCGGGCCCGCGGTGAGGAGTAGGTCCGTCGCGTCCTCGCCGATCGATCGTTCGAGCGCGCGTCGCAGCCACGGCGCCGTCGCTTCCTTGTAGGCGAGCGGCGGACGCGGGAGCGGCGCGGCCTCGGCGGCGACGGCGACCTGTCGGAGGGCGCCGTTGGCGAAACCGCCCACCGCGCGCCCCTTGGTGGTGCGGATCGCGTCGACGCACTCGGACACTGCGGCGAACGCGGGAATGCGCGTGTAGTGGATCTGATACGCAGCGACGAGCAAGAGCGCGCGCGTCCGCGGATCGAGCGCCTGGATCCCGCGCGGCGTCGCTGCCTCGATCGACTTCTCGAGCAACGGCTTGAGGCGGAGCGTTCCGTAGAGCAGCTCCGTCGCGAGGGCACGATCGCGCGGGGAGAGCTGCGTCGCGCGCTTGAGCTCGTGATCGAGCACGGCCGCGGCGAACGCCCCATCGCGCTCGACGCGCGCGACGACCTCGGCCGCGATGTTGCGGGCCGTCACGGGCAACGGAGCGCCGCGGCGGCCAAAGCTCTTGCGTGGCCCGCCGCCGTAGGGAGCGGGACGTCCGCCGTGTTGCGCCGCCACCGCGGACGCCGCCGTCACAGTCGCAGGAGAGGGCGCAGCGTCGACGATGACGCGACGGCGCGGGCTCGGCGGGGGCCCAGTCGGCGGGGACGGGGCGCGAGCTTCGCGCGGGCGGGCTTCGGGCGGATCCGTGAGGACGGGAGCGCTCGGTCCCGTCGCCGGACGCGCCCGGATCGTCTCGACCGCGATCTCGATCCGGCGAGGGCGCGCTCGGCCGCCGTCGCCTTTGTCTCCCTGACCCATGGCCCCCTTCGATGCCACGTTCGGCCGACCGACGCGAGAGGGAACGTCGGCGCGCGCGAAACTGCCCGCTCAGCCCTTCATCCGCAGATCGTTTCGCAGCGCGACGGCCATCAACGAGACGAGCAACAAGAGCCCCACGATGCTCAGCACTTCACGGACGCGGAGCGGCACCGGCCGCCGCGTGACGGCTTCGATCGCGAGGAAGAGGAGCTGCCCTCCGTCGAGCGTCGGGATCGGGAGCAGGTTCAGGAGCCCGAGGTTGATCGACACGAGCGCCATCACCCAGAGGAACTCCCGCGCTCCCCGTGCCCCCGCGCGACCCGCGACGTCGTAGATCGCGATCGGCCCGGAGATCGCGCGCATCGTGAGCTTGCCCTGGATGAGGTGCACCGCCGACGTCGCGAGGAAGCTCATCACGCGGCCGGTCTCGGCGAACGCGGCGGAGGCGGCACGTCGGAGCGGCGCCGGATCGTCGACGAGGGGCGCCGGAACCGTCGGTACCCAGTGCGTCGAGCGGAACACGTAGCGCTCGACGCGCTGCCCCGCGACGTCGGACCACTCTTCCTTGCGCACACGCAAGAGGCCGCTCATCGGGTGACCCTCGCGCGTCCACACGACCTCCCGCGAACGATCGCCGCCCGCGACGAGATCGTCGACGAACGCTTGCCAGGAGACGACGCGCGCGCCGTCGAGGGTCGTGATGCGGTCGCCCGGACGCAGGCCAGCGCGCCACTCCGACGAGCCTTCGGGCACGTGCGCAACGTACAGATCGGTCGTCTCGAGACCGGCGCGACGCGCGCCCTGTGCGTCGGGACCGAAGACGTCCTGCGACGGCGGCTCGGGGGCGAGCACCGCGACCCCTGCCTCGTACACCGCGATCTCGAGGAGCGCGCCCTCGCTCGCGATCGGCAGCGTCGTCGGGCGGAGGTAGTTGACGGGCACCGCGGTGCCGACGTTGTCGCGCAGCCGACGCTCGAGATCGACGAAGCGTGGCGTGGCGACCCCACCTACGTGCGTGACGACATCGAAGGTGCGGAGGCCGGCGCGATGCGCAGGGGAGCTCGGGCCGGAGATCCCGATCGCGGCGCCGATCGCGGACGGGCCGATGCCGAGGCGTCCGATCGTCTCCGTCACGCCGACGTCGCGCGTCTCGACGATGGCCTTGGGCGCGACGGTGACGTCGAGGATCAGCTCGGCGGACTTCGCGTCGGCCGGGGGACGCGCGATCCTGAACACCAGCTTGCGACGCGGGCTCGCCGTGATCCGCTGGTGGATCTCGCCGTACGTACGAACCGTCTCGCCATCGATCGCGAGCACGCGATCGCCCGCGCGCAACACGCCCTCCGCCGGTGAGCCCGGGATCACGACGCCGATGGTCGGCGCGATCTCCTTGCCGCCTTCCGCGAAGACCGCGAAGAACAAGAAGAGCGGCACGACGACGTTCATCGCCGGACCGGCGAGCGCGATGATGACGCGGCGCAGGAGCGACTGGCTCTGGTAGGTGCGCGCGCGATCCTCCGGCGCGAGCTCCGCACCGCCGTCCCGCTGCTGCGCGGGATCCTCGAGGAGCCGAACGAAGCCGCCGAAAGGGAGCAGACCGAGCTGATAGGTCGTCTCGGTCGAGCGCAGGGTGAGGATCGGCGGACCGAAGCCGAGCGAGAACGTGAGGACCTTCACGCCGAACGCGCGCGCGGCAAGGAAGTGCCCGAGCTCGTGCACCAACACGAGGGCGCCGACGAGCACGACGAAGAAGACCAGATCCATTCTCGGACGAGTCCCCTTCTTCGGACGAGAGCTCTCGGGAGCGAGAGAGCGCGGTCGGGCAGAGGCCGCTTGTGCTCTCGCGAGCCATGCTTACCTCTCCAACATGATTCCGGTCCAGATGATCCGCCTCACGATCCCGGGCGCGCCCTCGGGAGAGGCCATCCAGGTCCCCATCTTCCGCTTGCCCTTCTTCGCTGGTCAGGACGCGTTTGCCGCACCTGGCGGCTTCTTCACGACGAAGGACGGCGAGTACGGGATCGTGGTCGACGCGCGGCTCTCCGAAGACGAGGGGACGGCCCTCGTCACGGCTGAGATCCGCAAGAACCTCCAGAAGCTCACCGCGCTCGTGTCCGACCAGTTCGAGAAGCTGAGGCGAGAGCAGAGCGTGCCCAAGGTGGTGACGGCGAGCTGACTCTTCGCCGCCCGAGAGCGGCTCGCGCTAACGTCCGCGCGTGACGGAATCGCGCGAGAGGGACGAGCGCGCGCTCTCGCTCCACATCGGACTGTTCTTCGTCCAGCTCGCCTTCGCGTCGGGGGCGCTCGCGGGCAAGCTGGCCTTCGCGGTCGGCGTAGATCCGAGCGCGCTCGCCTTCGTGCGCGCGGCGAGCGGCGCGCTCGCGTTCCACGTCGCGGTCCATGTCGTGCGGCGTGCGCGCGGCTTCGGAGGGCGCGGCTCACGATCGGCGGCGCCGCGCGAAGCCACTGCGAAGCTGCCGCAGCTGCAGCTCATCGGGCTCGCGGTGCTCGGCGTCGCCGTGAACCAGGCGTTCTTCCTCCACGGCCTGAAGCGCGGCACTGCGAGCTCCGCCGCGCTCCTCGCTGCGACGATCCCGATCTTCACGGCGGCCGTCGGCATGCTCGTCGGACGCGAGCGCCCGACGGCGCGCGTCGCGTTCGGCATCGCCGTCGCGACCCTCGGCGTCCTCGCGCTCACCGGCGTCCGCGACGTCTCTGTCGGCAACTTGCTCGTCACGATCAACTCGCTCTCCTACGCCGGCTACCTCGTGTGGGCCGTCCCGTTGATCCGGCGTCACGGCGCGCTCGTCGTCGTCGCGATGGTGTTCACGTACGGCGCGCTGATCCTCGCCCCCTTCGGCCTCGTACCGCTCGTCGCCGGCGCTCCGCACTGGTCTCTGCGCGCATGGCTCCTCGTCGCGTGGTTCATCGCCGTTCCGACGGTGTTCGCCTATCTGACGAACGCATGGGCGCTCGGCCGCGCGCGCCCGAGCGTCGTCGCGGCGTACGTGTATCTGCAGCCGCTCCTGGTGATGCTGTTCGCGGG
>JBKJQC010000675.1:0-4716 GCA_046593995.1 Polyangiales bacterium | reverse complement strand
GATCCGTCACCGCTCGAACGTGAGCGCGCGACGCGAGGTGCCTGCATCGACACACCCATGACGCCCGACGAGCCCAACACGCCCGCATCTCCGGACGGTGGCGCGCAGGACGCTGCGCCCACTCACGCCGGCGGAGCGGACGACGCGACCCCTGCCACCACTTCGCCCACCGAGGCCACTGCCACGGACGCGACGCCCACCGAGGCGACGCCCACCCCTGCGCAGCAGTCTGCCGCCGACGCCGCCGCGACCTCCGAAGCCAGCTCCGGAGACGGAGACGGAGACGACGGTGACGACGGTGAAGGCCCGGCCGAAGGGACGCCTGCGCAAGAGGGCGCAGCCGCGGTGCCCGGCGCAGAGGGCGACAAGCCGAAGAAGAAGCGCCGTCGTCGTCGCAAGAAGAAGGACGGAGCGCACGCGCCGGGAGCTCCAGGCGCGGTCGGCGCAGATGGCGCACCCATCGAAGGCGGGGCGGACACCGAGGGCGGCGATGGACAGCGCGCGCCGGCCGAGGGCGAAGCGACGGAGGAGGCGAACGGCGGCGCCGTCGAAGGTGAAGGCGGCGGAGACAAGAAGGGCAAGCGCCGCGATCGACGCCCCCAGCGTGACAAGCCCCCGTTCGCCATCGGCGAAGAGGTCATGGGCAAGGTCACGAAGGTCCTCGAGCACGCGGTCATGCTCGACGTCGCCGGCAAGGCGCTCGGCGTGTTCGACCGCGCCGAGATCCCCGAGAGCGAGACGCCGACCGAGGGCGAGCAGATCGTCGGCAAGGTCGTCAACGACGGCGCGCGCGGCGGCTGCGTGGTCCTCACGAAGGACCTCAATCGGTGGCAGAAGACGCGCCTCGAGGTCGAGGCTGCGTTCGCCGAGAAAAAGACGGTCGAAGGCCTGATCACCGGCGTGGTCAAAGGCGGCATCGAGCTCGACGTCGGCGGTCTGCGCGGGTTCGCTCCGGCGTCGCACGTCGATCTGCGCCTCGGGACCGACCTGCACTACCTGATCGGCCAGAAGCTCACGTTCGACGTCGTGCAGTTCGCGAAGCGCGGCCGCGAGTTCGTGCTCTCGCGCAGGAGCGTCCTCGAGTCGCAGGCCAAGGAGCTCCGCGCCAAGGCTCTAGAGAGCGTGAAGGTCGGCGAGGTCGTGAAGGGCACCGTCCGATCGGTCCAGCCGTTCGGCGCCTTCATCGACGTCGGCGGCATCGACGGTCTGTGCCCGCCGAACGAGGCGTCGCACGACAACAAGCCGTTGAACCAGATCTTCAAGGTCAACGACGAAGTCGACGTGAAGATCCTCCGCGTCGACGAGCAGGGGAAGATCTGGCTCTCGCGTCGCGCGGCCGAGCACGACCCGTGGGTCGGCGCGAACGAGCGCTACGCGCGCGGCTCGCGTCACAAGGGGAAGGTCGTGCGGCTCCAGCCGTTCGGCGCGTTCATCGAGCTCGAAGCCGGCATCGACGGCCTCCTGCACGTGAGCGACATCTTCGCCCCGCGTCGGATCAACCACCCGAACGAGGTCCTCAAGGTCGGCGAGGAGATCGACGTCGTCGTCTCGCGCCTCGAGCTCGACCAACGCCGCATCGGCCTCCAAGAAGCTCCGAAGGAGGGCGAGGCGCCAGTCTTCAACGATCGCCCCGAGCGCGGTGGTTTTCGCGGCGGCGGTGGCGGCGGTGGTGGCGGTGGCGGCGGTGGCGGCGGTGGTGGAGGCGGTGCTCGTCTCGGCCCGCACTCGCAGGTCAAGGCCGTCATCGAAGGACACGACCCCGGCGGTCTGATCGTGCGCATCGTCGGCCAGACCGGCCGCGACGCGAAGGGGTTCATCCCCTCCATGGGGACGGGCACGCCGAAGGGCGCCGATCTCCGCAAGGCGTTCCCGGTCGGCACCGAGGTCGACGCGAAGGTCGTCGAGATGCGCCCCGGCTCGACGCCGAAGCTCTCGATCACCGCCCTCGCGAAGGACCAGGAGCGTCAGTCGTTCCGGCAGTACCAGAACGAAGTGAAGCAGGCGGCGAAGTTCGGGACCTTCGGCGATCTCCTGAAGAACAAAGGGATCACGAAGTGACGTCGCGGTGACGTCGCGTATCGGCTCCGGGATCGTGGTGCTCGCGCTGCTCGCGATGCCCGCGTTCCCGCTGTCCGGCTGCGACGCCGTGCGCAAGCTGATCGCTCCGCGCCTCGACAAACCGAAGATCGGGACACGCGCCGGCATGCACGCGGCGCTCGAGCCCGCGACCGAGGTGCCGAACGCACGCGGCCTCGGCTGCGACGTCGCGTTCAAGAACGTGACGCCGTCGTCGACGCTGGTCGTGAAATGGTTCCAGTACGACGGCGAGGAGAAGGTCCAGGCGAACGCTCCGAAGGACGACACCAAGGAGCACGTCGAGGTGATCAGCGGGACGGGGAGCTTCCAATCGTTCCTCGAGACGCCGAACGGCGCACCCTTCCCCGAGGCGATCTACGTCTGTGAGTTCACCGTGAAGTCGAGCCGCACGTTCGACGGCAACGTGCAGTCAGCCCGCATCAAGATCGGCAGAGGCGTCTCCGTCTCGCCGTCCAAGGACAAGGACGACGACGACGACGCGCCGAAGCCTCCTGGCGCTTCCTCCGAGAAGCCTTCGGAGAAGCCTTCCGAGAAGCCTTCCGCGAAGCCGGAAGAGAAGAAAGCAAAGTAATGGCCTCGCTCCCGCATCGCACGAAGGTTTTCGATCTCATGGCAGAGACGGGGAGACCGCTCCACGTCTCGGAGATCGCGCAGCGACTCGGGGTCGACCCGACGTTCACGCCAGGCCTCACCGCGATGCTCGACGACATGGTGCTCACGGGCGCCCTCCGCGCGTATCCCGGGCACCGCTACCGACTGGCCGAGGGCGTCGCCGAGGTCGAAGGGGAGCGCGGTCGCCGGAACGTCCGCGAGCGCGCTGGTGTGCTCACCGTGAACCCGCGCGGCTTCGGCTTCGTCGCGAGCCCGGGCACCGGCGAGCCGGATTGTTTCGTCGGCGCCGACGCGCTCGGTGGCGCCATGCACGGCGATCAGGTCATCGTGCGCGTCTTCCGCACGAGCTCGCGCGGCCCCGAAGGAGAGATCGTCTCCATCACCAAGCGCGCCGCCCGCCGCGTTCCTGGTGTCTTCCGCCGCAAGGGCAAGTCGACGTGGCTCGAGCCGGACGACGCGCGCATGCGCGGCCCGCTGCCGCTGAAGGTGCCAGCCGAGATGACGGCGGAGGACGGCGACGCGGTCATCGCCGTGATCACGCGCTATCCCGAGTCCAAGGAGGAGCTCCCCGAGGCGGAGCTCGCGAAGGTGCTCGGTCGCGCCGGCGATCCGATGGTGGAGATCGAGAAGGTCCTCGCCCGCGAGGAGATCGTCGAGACGTTCCCGGCCGACGTCGTCGCCGAGGCGCGCGAGTACGGAGACCACGTCACCGACGCGCAGCTGGAGGACCGCGAGGATCTCCGCGCGATCCCGCTCCTCACCATCGATCCTGTCGACGCGCGCGATCACGACGACGCCGTGTACGTCCGCCGCGCGACGGAGCACGACGGCGAAGAAGCGGTCTACGTGGCGTGGATCGCGATCGCGGACGTCTCCGCGTACGTGCGCCCCGGCACCGCCCTGGACGAAGAAGCGCGCAAGCGCGGCTGCTCGATCTACCTCCCGGATCGCGCCGTCCCGATGCTGCCGCGCGAGCTCTCGACGCACCTCTGCTCGCTCGTCGCCGATCAGGATCGCCTCTGCCTCGCCGTCGAGGTGGTGCTCGACGCGACGGCCGCGCCGCTCCGTCACCGCTTCGTGCAAGGCGTGATGCGCAGCCGCGCGAAGCTCTCCTACGAGGACGTCGCGCGCGCGCTCGGCTTCACCGACGACGCGCCGGCGACCGCGACCGCGAAGCGCCACCTCCCCGAGATCTCCGTCGCGTGGGAGGTCTCCGGACTGCTCCGCCAGCGACGCATGCGCCGCGGCGCGCTCGATTTCGATCTGCCCGAGGCCAAGGTCGTCCTCGACGACCGCGGCATCGCGACCGACGTGGTCCGCGCCCGCAAGGACCCGGGGATCAAGAAAGCCTACAACCTCATCGAGGAGCTGATGCTCCTCGCGAACGAGGTCGTCGCCGAGGATCTCACCGGTCGCAACGTGCCCGCCGTCTACCGCGTCCACGCGACGCCGGACGAGACCAAGCTCGATCGGTTCGCGACGCTCGCGACCTCCCTCGGCATGAGCTTCGACCCCGAGCACGCGAAGGATCCGAAGGCGCTCGGCAAGTTCCTCCGCGTGATCTCGACGCACCCGCAGGCCGCCGTGCTCAACACGCTGCTCCTGCGCGCGATGAAGCAGGCGACGTACGACATCGTGAACATCGGTCACTTCGGCCTCGCGTCGAAGGCCTACCTCCACTTCACGTCGCCGATCCGTCGCTACCCCGACCTCGTCGTGCACCGCGGCGTGCACCGCCTGTGCGACAAGGAGCCCGTCGCGAACGACACCGAGGCGCTCGAAGCCCTGAAGCAGGCCGCGATGGCTGCGAGCACCGCCGAGCGCAAGGCGATGGAGATCGAGCGCGAGATCGTCGATTTGCACCGCGCGTTGCTCATGCGCAACCGCATCGGCGACAGCTTCGAGGGCACGGTGAGCGCGCTCGTCGGCAGCGGCGCGTACATCGCGATCGACTCGCCGTACGTCGACGTGCTCGTCAAGTACGAGGCGATGGGGAACGACGTGTAC
>JBKJQC010000455.1:0-20622 GCA_046593995.1 Polyangiales bacterium | reverse complement strand
TCTACGACTTCGCCCACTGCTTGTCGGATTCGATCGAGAAGATCACCCACTCCATCTGCACGATGGAGTTCGAGAGCGCGCGCGAGCTCTACGACTGGGTCGTCGAGGCGACAGGCGTGCCGTGGGTCCCGAAGCAGACCGAGTTCGCCCGTCTCAACTTGTCGTACACCGTGATGAGCAAGCGGAAGCTGCTCGAGCTCGTCGAGGGGACGCACGTGCGCGGCTGGGACGATCCGCGGCTGCCCACCATCGCCGGTCTGCGACGTCGCGGCATCAGGCCCGAAGCGATCCGCGAGTTCTGCGCGCGCATCGGCGTCGCGAAGAACCTCAGCACCGTCGACGTCGCGCTCTTCGAGCACGTCGTCCGGGAAGATCTCAACGAGCACGCGCCGCGCGTCCTCGGCGTGATCGATCCGCTGAAGGTCGTCCTCGAGAACTACCCGGAGAACGAGGTCGCAGAGCTCGAGGGCGCCTACTGGCCGCGCGACATCGCGCGGGAGGGCTCGCGCAAGATCCCGTTCTCCCGTGAGCTGTACATCGAGCGCGAGGACTTCCTCGAGACGCCGCCGAGCGACTTCCATCGCCTCGCGCCCGGCCGTCCCGTGCGGCTCCGCCACGGCTACGTGATCACTTGCAAAGAGGTGATCAAGGACGCCACCGGTGAGATCACCGAGCTCCGCTGCACCTACGATCCGAGCACCCGCGGCGGCGCCACACCTCCGGGCGTGAAGAAGCTCGGAACCATCCACTGGGTCAGCGCGTCCCACGCGCTCGACGTCGAGGTGCGCATCTACGATCGCCTCTTCACCGTCGAGCAGCCGGGGAGCATCGAGGGGCGTGACTTCAAAGAGGACATCGATCCGAAGTCGCTCGCCATCGTACGCGCGAAGGTCGAACCGAGCCTCGCATCGGCCCAGGTCGGGGAGCGGTTCCAGTTCGAGCGCGTCGGGTTCTTCATCGTCGACGACGACAGCTTGCCTTCTGCGCTCGTCTTCAACCGGATCATCGCGCTCAAGGACGGCTACGCGAAGCTGACCGACAAGGGGCGGATGACCGAGCCGAGCGTCGTCGCGCCTTCACCGAAGCTCTCCTCCAAGCCCTCCTTCGAGAGAGAGCCGAAGGAAGCGCGCGAATCGACGGTCCCGGCGCTCTCCGCGGCGGCGACCGCCTTCAAGGCGAAGTACGGCGTGGCGGACGACGTCGCGCGCGCGCTCTCGACGGAGCCGCTCCTGGTGTCGCTCCTCGACGGCGCGATCGCGAAGGGTGCCGACAAGAACGCGGCGGCGACCTTCCTCGTGAACGAGGTCGTCCGCGAGATCCGCGCGAAAGAGCTGACCGCAGTGCCGTTCGACGGCGCGTCGGTCGCAGAGCTCCTCGCGCTCGTCGCCGACGGCACCCTCTCGAACAAGCTCGCGAAGGACGTCCTCTCCGCGATGTTCGCCGGCGAGGGTGCTCCGGGGGCGATCGTCGCGAAGCGCGGCCTGAAGCAGTCCACCGACGAGGGCGCCATCGTGGCCGCCATCGATCGGGTCATCGCGAAGAACGCGGACGCCGTCGAGCGCTACCGCGCCGGCAACCAGAACGTGATCGGCGCGCTCGTCGGCCTCTGTATCAAGGAGACCGGCGGCAAGGCCAACCCCAAGCTGGTCGCTGACCTCCTGCGCAAGAAGCTCTGACCGCCGTGCAGCTCCTCCACCTCGATCGCGCGCGAGAAAAAGCGTCCGGATCCCTGGTGCGCACGCGTCTCGGCAGCATGCACGCGCGGGTCGTGGGCGACGGACCTCCGATCGTCCTCCTCCACGGCGTGACCGAAAACGTCGAGTCGTTCTACGAGCTGCAGGAAGCGCTCTGCCACCTCGCGACCATCCACGCGATCGACCTCCCCGGGCATGGCTTCACCGACATCCCCGACGGAGTGCTCCACCTCGACGACATGGCGCGCTGGGTCGTCGCCTACATGGACGCGGCGAAGCTCGAGCGCGCCGTCGTCGTCGGTTGGTCGATGGGCGGCGGGGTCGCGCTCTCCCTCTCGCTCCTCGCACCCGAGAGGGTCGCGGCGCTCGTGCTCCTCAGCTCGGTCGGCGCGTCGATGCCGCTCCCTTTCACGCTCGGCCTCTTGCGCTTTCCGTTCGTCGCCGAGCTGATGATCCGAGTGACGCGCTCGCGGGCGTGGCGACGCGCGCTCTTCCAGGGCACTTTTCACTCGTCGTTCACGCCGCACGATCGCGTGGTGGATCGCTACTGGGACTCGTGGCGCGTTCGCGGGCGTGCCCGCTACGTCCGCGCGTTGATGGGCGCAATCGAGGTCGACGGCCTGGAGTCGCGCCTGGAGGGGATCCGCGCGCCCACATTCATCGTCCACGGCGAGGACGATCGCCTCGTGCCGCTCGACGTCGCGCGCCGCGTCGCCGCGAAGATCCCCGGCGCGCAGCTCCGCGTCCTGCCCCGTACGGGGCACTCGCCGCACCACGAGGAGCCGGGCGCCGTGCGGGCAGCGATCCGCGCCGCGCTCGAGAGCGCGCACCCGCGGAAGTGAGCGTCGTCGGGCGCCTCAACATCCGTTCTTGGACGTGACGTTCATCCCGCAGTCGAGGCGGGTCGGATACTCGTCGAAGAGGAGCGGGACGCTCTGGCAGTAGAACGCGGAACAGAGCTGCTGCTTCTGCACGTGCATGTGCGGAAGCAGCAGCACGTGCCGCCCGAGAGCCCGATCTGCTCCCCTTGCGTGACGTTCTGGCCGACGGTCACCGACGCGTCGTTGAGGGGCACGTACACCGTGGAGAACCCGTCGGGGTGCTTGATCGTGACGTAGTTCACGGTGTTGATGCAGCCCGAGCCGCCGCCGCTGTAGCACGGGTTGCCGGGCTTCACGTCGTTCCGCAGGTGGCTCACCACCCCGCCGCGCATCGCGAGCACGGGCGTGTTCAGACCGACCGCGAAGTCGTATGCGTACTGCGATTGGCCGGTATGGCTGTAGACGGTGCACTTCGTATCGAAGTTCCCCTGCGACACCGCATAGGGACCGCCGCAACGGAGCGGGAGGCGATATCCGGTCGTGGCGCTCGGATCGACGCAGCGGCCCGAGGTGCATTTGTTCGTCGTGCAATCGGCGTCGACGCGACACGCGCCGTCGACCGGACGTCGCGCGCATTTGCCCGCGCTGCACAGGAGATACGAGCAGCAGTCGTCCGCCTCGGCGCACGGTGCGGCCTCCGCGCGACAGCAGCGCGTGTCGGTCGGCGGCAGGTTCGGCAGCGGCGTGACGTCGCAGACGTTTCCCGCGCAGCACTCGCTGGTCGCGGCGCACTTGTCGCGGAGCTTGGTGCACGCGACGGGCGGCGTCTCCGGCGCGGCGTCGCGCGTGTCGTTCGAGGCATCACTCGTCGCGGAGTCCGCCGGGGCTTCCGCTGCGGAGTCGGGGCGCGAAGCGGCGTCGGTGGGCGCCGCGGAGTCCTCGATCGACGCGTCGACCGCGCCGTCTTCCGCGCCCGGATCCGGTTCGCCCGTGCCTTCGTCGATGGAGCCACTGCAGCCGGTGAACAGCAGCGTCGCGAGGCACGCAGAGACCAGCGAAGAGACGCGAAGCATGGCTCGCGCCGCATGAGCAATCCGCGGGCCACCTCTCCATCACACCGAGAGCACGCTCGGCGGGCGTGCCCGCGTCATGACGCCGAGACACCGGTCACTACGCCCAGACACTGGCGCGCGACGCGCTTCTTCTCTTCTCAGAGGGAAGGTGAGGGAATCAGAGCGCCGAGAGCGACGGGCGCGAGGCGGCACCCGGACGTTGCTCACTGTGCGCCGCGATCTCCTCGCGCAGCTCGCCTTCGATCTGGGGCTCGAGGCCCGGCTGCTCCACCTGACCGCGCTGCTGGAGGATGCGCGCGACGAGCCAACAGAGGAGCGCCCACACGAGGCCCGCCGACCACCCGGCGAGGACGTCCGTCGGGTAGTGCACGCCGAGGAACACGCGACTCATACCCACGACGACGGTGAGGAAGCACGCGAGCACGAACACGTAGACACGCGAGCGCCACTGCTGGACGAATTGCGTGAGCAGAGCGCCGAGCGTGAGGTACACGACGGCCGACATCAGCGAGTGGCCGCTCGGGAAGCTCGACGTCTGGACCTCGGCGAGGCGCGGGACGACGTCGGGACGCGGTCGCGAGAAGAACAACTTGAGCCCGGTGCTCGCGAGCTGACCGCCCACGGCGGCCGCGAGGACGAGCGCTACCGCGCGATGCTTCTTCTCGATCCAAAGGTATCCGGCCACCGCGAGGATGACGAACGTCAGCACCGTCGCGCCGCCGAGCGCCGTGACGTCGAGCGCAGCGATCTTCAGCCAGTGCGGACCGATCGGCTCGCGCGCGTCGGCCGAGCTCCGGAGCGCGCGGAGCACGCGCTCGTCGAAGTGCTGCGACGCGCCTGCGGTCACGACGTCGGCGAGCTGCACGAAGCCCCACACGCCGAGCGCCATCAGGATCAGCGCGACCAGCGCCGCGCCCTCGACGAGCACGCCCGCCCGCCCGTCGAAGCGCGAGTCGCCGAGGCGCGCACGGAGACGTTCCGTCAGTCGCGACACCTGCTTCGAGATCATCGCGGTGACTGATGCTCGACCATGCCTCCCGCGCTCTGCCCGACTGCGACGAAAGGTCGCGCTCTCCGTCTGACGCGCTCAGCCGTCGTTCGGTCGAGTCGATGCGTACGCTGGGGTGCACCTTGACGTGACAGATCCAGGCCCGACATTCACACCATGCGCAAGCCCGTCTCGCCCCTGGGGTTCGCCGTGAAGTCGCGCCGCGCGATCGAGACTCGGTACGAGCAGGCGGTGCTGGAGCTTCCCCTCCCGCCCCCTCCTCGCGAGCCCCCTCATCGCCAGGACGAGCGTCGCGCGTCCTCCCCCGACGCCGAGCGCGGCGTCTGGACGCTCGACATCTTCTGACCACGACGGACGGCGGTGCGCTGCTGTTGGACGGGCTCCACGCGCGGGCTCTTCAGCGATCGCCACTGCCGAGCTGTTACCGACTCGCAGGTCTCGGAGGGACCCGATGGGCGGTGCCTATCCGCCGCGGGTGTTCAGCGAGCCACGATCTTCCACGGCTCGTCGCGATCGACGCGATACGCGAGCTGTCTCGCCTCGAGGTCCATCACGTCGACGATGCTCGGATGCTCCATGATCGCGTCGCCGAGCCGCATCACACGCCCTTCGCCGTCGGCGTGGGCCTCCTCGCCGCAGAGCAGTTGCAGGTCGCCCTGCTCGTCACGCAGCGCCTGGAGGATGGGAGCGCCTTCGTCGAGGACGTGGCGGCAGGTGAAGACCGGCTGCTTCAGGTCGACGTCCGATGCGGGCATGCCTCGATGGGACGTCGCTCCTCGCAGTTGGTCGCTGTCGGCGGGCGTCGCCGCATCAAGTCGCGGGCGCCTTGTCCGGCACGACGAACCACAGGATCGCGAGCCCCACGCAGCTGAGGAGCCCGAGCAGCCCGAGGTACCACGGCTGCCCCTTGGCCTTCGCGAGGTGGATGCATCCGAAGACGAAGATCGCCGTGCCGAACGTCGTCGCGAGCGCCGCACTCCTGCGGATCGCATCGCTCTCGACCAGGCCCCCGGCGATGGGCGCGAGCGGGGTGAACAAGAGGCCGACGACCATCAGCGTCACGGCCGACTTCTTCAGCTTCGCGTCCATCGCCGCAGTCGAGCCGCGCACGCAGTGAAAGTCAACGAGCGTGAGCACGGCCTGCGTCGCCGAACCAGATGCCGTCATCGCGCTCGGAGTGTAGCGCCTCGCGGTCTAGTCGTCGGCCTTCAACACCTCGAACGAGTCCACGATCTGCTCGAGCCATTTCTTGTCGACGGCGCCGCCGGTCTTCGACGCGCGGAGAGAGAGGAACGCTCGGTCGCTCGGGACGATCACGACGAAGCGTGTGGGGCCGCTCTCCGGGTCGTCGTACTCGACGAGCGTGGCGGTCAGCTTCGACTTCTCGAGCTTGCGCGACTCGCGGGCGAGCTCCTTCCCCTGCGCGACCTCGAGCTCGGTCGCGACGAGGATGTCGCGTAGCTTCGGATCGTCCTTCGAGCCCGCCCCTGCGTTGGGGCGGACGCCGAGCAAGATGTCGAGCGTGGTGCCAGCCACGGTGAACGTCTTGGTGTACATCGTGACCTTGGGACCGTCCTTCTGTGTCAGGTCCACCGGCCCGGGGGCGAGCATCGCAAACTGGCCGTCGGCGAAGACGCGCCTTTCGAGCGGGATCGCGCCCATCTCGTTTACGTCGGCGGGCGCCTTCTTCGAGCATCCCGCAGCCACGACCGCGAGTGGGAGCGCGAGCGCGAACAGCCACGTCATGGTGCGTCGCACGGCGGCCACCCTATCAGGTCGTCGGTCCTCGCACAGCTCGTGCAGCGTTCTTCGGCCGAGCGAGTGGTGCTACTCCGCGTCAGTACGCGACGAGCGCGTTCACCGGCGTCGGCAACAAGCGCTCTCGCCCGCCGAGGAACGCGAGCTCGATCACGAACGCAAACGCGATCACGTTCCCGCCCTGACCGCGCACGAGCTCCGCCGCGCCCATCGCGGTGCCGCCGGTCGCCAACAGGTCGTCCACGATCAACACGTTCGAGCCCTCGCGTACGGAGTCGACGTGCATCTCGAGGACGCCCTCTCCGTACTCGAGCGAGTACTTCACGCGGTCGACCTTGTACGGCAGCTTGCCCGGCTTGCGCACGGGGACGAACGAGCAGTTCAGTCGCGCAGCGAGCGCTCCGCCGAAGATGAAGCCGCGCGACTCGATGCCGACGATCGCGTCGAGATGACGACCGACGTATGCCTCGGCGAACGCGTCCAGGATCATCGTGAAGGCCTGCGGATCGGCGAGGACCGGCGTGATGTCCTTGAAGAGGATCCCGGGCTTCGGGAAGTCCGGGACGTCGCGGATCAGACCCTTGATCGTGGAGACTCGGGCGTCGTGATCGGGAACGAGCTCGCTCATGGCGGCCGATGATACGGCGGATGCTCCTACACTGGACGCCCCCGGCCGCCTGATCGACACCTTGCGCCCGCGCCGGCCTCCACGGCATCCCTACGGAAACATGCGCTTTCTCCGCCCCTCCGCGCTCCTCGCCGGCACGTCTGTCATGGTCCTGGGCGTCGTCCTCGGCGGACACGCCCACGCCGCGGACTGCGCTGCGGCCGCGTCGACCTGCATCGACTCGGACGTGCTCTGGCCCGTGGCCGGACCGTCGACGTTCTTCTCGGTCGGCTCCGCCCAGACGGTGGGCAAGGGGCGCTTCGGCTTCGGGCTCGCGAGCTCGTTCCAGCGGAACCCGATCGTGCTGCGCAAGTCGGCGTCGGGCCCCGCAGGTCCGGTCGCGGTCTCGGGCATCGAGAACCAGCTGAACACCTCGTTCGTGTTCGCCTACGGGGTGACCGAAAAGCTCGAGGTCGCGCTGGTCACTCCGGTCACCTTCTACCAGTCGGGCACCGGCATCTCCGCGAAAGACGGCGCGACGACCCCCATCGACCAGCCGAGCAACGGAGTCCGTGATCTCCGCATCGGCGCCGCGTACTCGATCATCGGCCTGCCACGCGCCGGCCAGGTCCGCGGGGTCGGCCTCGCCGCACGCTTCGACCTCTCCATACCGACCGGCGATCGCGACGCGTTCGGCGGGGATCGCAGCGTCGTCGCGGTGCCGGGGCTCATCGTCGACAACCGCCTCGGCCCCTTCACCGTCGGCGCACAGGTCGGCGCGCGCCTTCGTCAGACGACGACGCTCTTCGATCGCAAGGTCTCTTCGCAGCTCTTCCTCGGGCTCGGCGTGGCCGCAGCGGTCGACAAGAAAGAGACGCTCGCCATCACCGCCGAGGCATTCGCGCTCCCGGCTCTCGCGAAGGACGGCACCTCGCCGATCCAGTGGCTCGCCGGCGTGCGTTGGGCAGGGCTCGCCGGCGGCGACTTCACGATCCACGGCGGCGCCGGCGGCGGCTTCCGCGGCGCAGGGACGGCGCAGCTCCTCGAGCCCTCGTGGCGCGCCGTGCTCGATCTCCGCTACTCGCCGCTCCTGCTCGATCGCGACGGCGACGGGATCCCCGATCGCGAGGACAAGTGTCCCGACGAGAAGGAAGATCGCGACGGCTTCCAGGACGACGACGGCTGTCCCGACAAGGACAACGACAACGACGGCATTCCCGACAAGGACGATCGCTGTCCGATGGAGCCGGAAGAGGTCAACGGCATCGAGGACACCGACGGCTGTCCCGAGCCGGACAAGGACTTCGACGGCATCAAGGACGTCGTCGACAAATGCCCCGACAAGCCGGAGGACAAGAACGGCTACGAGGACGAGGATGGGTGCCCCGAAGGGGGTCCGCCGGCTTCGTCGATCTGCGCCGACGGGAAGTACCCGCCGAAGGGCACGGACAAGTGCGACTCCGACCACGACGGCCGCTCGGACGAGGTGGACATGTGCCCGCTGGTCCCCGAGGACATCGACGGCATCGCCGACGACGACGGCTGCCCCGAGAAGGACGCGGACGAGGACGGCGTGGGCGACGGCAGCGACAAGTGCCCGCTCGAGGCCGAGACGATCGACGGCGTCGACGACGACGACGGCTGCCCCGAAGCCGGCGCGAAGAATCAGGTCGTGTTCGAGGCCGGCGCGATCGAGGTGCTGAAGCCGTCGCGCTTCGCCGCGGGCAGCGCGGTCGTCACCAAGCCGATGAAGGCGCAGATCGCGATGATCGCGCAGCGCGTGCAGGGGCTCGTCGATCGCGGCGTCGAGAAGATCTCGGTCGAGTCGTGGGGCGACACCAAGGGCGAGAACAAAGCGAACGAAGCGCTCGCGAGCAAGCGTGCCGAGGGGATTGCCGCGGCGCTCGTCGCTGCGGGCGTCCCCGAGGGCCTGATCAAGACGCGCGTCGGCGACCTCGCGGATCCGCCCGCGAAGAACAAGGCGAACTACCTCATCGCGGTGAAGACGAAGCGAAAGAACGCGCTCACCGGAAAGAAGCCCGAGGCGGCGACCGCGACGCCGGCAGCACCGCCAGCACCGGCAGCACTGCCCGCGAAGCCCTGATATGCGTCGACTCGTTCCCCTCGCCCTTCTGCTCGCAAGCTGCGACGACGAGTCCACGGCCAAAGCGGCGCCTCCGAAGGAGGTGCCGTGCAAGGAGATGGCGGGCGCGTTCGCCCCGCTCTCGACGCGCTGCGGTCAGTTCGTCGACGCGCAGGGACGGGTCGTGATCATGCGTGGCATCAACGCGCGCGTGCGCGGCGTGTTCGACTCCGACCTCGGGCCCGGCAAGGTCCCGCTGATGCCGCCGCTCCCGGTCGTCGGCGCGGCGGACTTCGCGCGCATGCGGCGCATCGGCTGGGACACGGTGCGGCTGCCGATCAACTGGAGCGCGATCGAACCCGAGGAGACCGATCCGCCGAAGTACGACGACGCCTACCTCGATCGCGTCATCGCGGTCATCGCCGAAGCGAAGAAGGAAGGTGTCTGGGTCCTCGTCGACTTCCACCAAGACGCGTTCAGCAAGTGGATCGGCCAGGACGGCGCGCCGCTGTGGGCGATCCAGCCGCCACCCGACATGATCCTCGAAGGACCGCTCGACGATCTCGGCGCCCGCCGCCTGAGCAAGCAGGTGAGCCGCGCGTGGGAGACGTTCTTCGACCCCAACTCGACGAACGGCGGACGTCTCCGCGGGCGCTTCGCCGCGATGGCCGCTCATGTCGCCGGTCGCCTGAAGGGGAACGACGCGGTGGTCGCGCTCGAGCTGTTCAACGAGCCCGAATCGACCGACGCGCGACTGCGCACGTTCCACGAAGAGGTCGGGGTCGCCGTGCGTGCGATCGATCCCGCGCGTGTGATCGCCTTCGAGCCGCCGGTGACGCGCAACTTCACCGACGCTTCGACGATCGTCGACACGCCGCTCTTTTACGGCGGCTCGGTCTACGCGCCGCACGTCTACACCGGCGTCTTCGCGATGGGGTGCGACGAGAAGTGCCGCGACTCCTTCACGCTCGAGGGCTTGCGCAAGTCGAACGAGAACGCGCGCTTCGAGGCCGAGTCGTGGAAGGCTCCGCTGTTCATCAGCGAGCTCGGGTTCGATCCGCGCTCGCCGCGTTTCGGCGACTGGGTCAGCTATCAACTCGAGCTCGAAGACGAGTACATGGCGTCGAGCACGTGGTGGCTCTGGAAGGAGAACTCCGAGGGCTCTTGGGGCTTCTTCGACTGGAACGCGGCCGACGACACCTGGACGGAGCGTGCCGCCGCACGGAAAGCCTTCGCTCGCGTGCAGCCTCGCGCAATCGGAGGGTGGCCCGAGAAGTGGAAATGGGATGCTCTCACGAAGCGCTTCGAGCTCGATCTCATCGGAGACCCCAAGGTGACCGCACCCACCATCGTCCACGTGCCGCTCGCCGAGGATCTGAAAGCGACGTGGAAGGCGAGCTGCGACGGCGCGTCCGTCAGCGCGACGCCCGACGAACGTGGTGATCTGACGATCCCCTGCGCCGGTGTCGGCGCGCATCGCATCGTGGTGGAGGGCACGTGACCCCGATCGAACGACTCGTCGCGCTGGTGAAGCGTGAGCTCGGCGCAGAGGACGTGCAGGTCGTCGACGCGACCGACGAGACCCCCGACGACGTGCTCGTCTCGCACCTTCCCGGGGGCCGAAAGCTGTTCGTCCGCCTCGGCGCCGTCGACGACCGCGAGGCCCGCGCGCGCCGCCTCGAGATGCTCGCGGAGTCGTTCGGCGAGACCCTGCGCAACAGCTCCGCGTCCCGTCCGCCGCCCGGCCTCACGCTGCACGCCGAGCTCCAGTCGCTCGCGCAACGCGCCGGCGCGATCGATGCGGCGGTGATCGATGCGCAGTCACCCGTCGTGTGGGGCGCCGCCGACGACGACGAAGCGGCACCGCACCTACTGCCGATGGACAACGTCATCTCGCTCGACGACCGCCGCAGCGGCGAGCGCTTCTCGGCGAAGGTCTCCCCGGATCCGCAGGTCACCCGCCGCGCGATCGACATCGTGCGCGGCCTCGCCGAGACCCCGCTCCTGCACAAGGGCGGACACCTCCACCACGTCGTCCGCGACCCTGACTTCGGCATGATCGCTCGCTCGTTCGCCGGCATCTACGTGTTGATGCTGGTCTTCGACGCCACCTACGACGAGCTCCGTGCCGAGCGCGCGATCGCCGGCTCGCTGCCCACGATCGAGCGGCTGGTCACGTCACTCCCCCCGATGGACCCAACGCCGATGGGCGCCGCCGCAGCGATTCGCCGCCGTCGACGCTGAGGCTCATACGGTTGCCGCCGCCCGGTCGACAAGGAGACGCCGCGAGTTTTCCCGCGCACGAACTGAGCGTGCGTTAAGATCAGCCCGGTGACGAAGCTCCCGGTGCTCGTCGGCCCTCCGGGTCACGAGCAGGTCCCGCCCCTCCCCGCGCCGCACCCCGATACGGACGTTCGTCGACGCCCTCGACGCGCTTTCCCCGAAGGCGCGCGCAAGGCCACGCGCAGCATCGCGGAGGCGCTGTTCTCCACCGACGGATCGCTGCCCGATGCGGCGCGCCTCGACGAGCTCGTCGACGACTTCTCCGACTTCTACGGGCGCGCGCAGGGGAACGCGCGCCTGGTGTTGCGCCTCTCCCTCCTCGTGTTGATGTGGGTCGCGCCGCTGTTCGCGTTCAGGCCGCTGCCGCTCTCGTCGTTGCCTCTCGCGCTCCGGGCGCACGCGCTCGAGAAGCTCGAGGCCTCTCCGCTCGGCCCGGCGGCGCTCGCGGTCAAGGCGATGCTCTGCGTGCTCTGGTTCGAGCAAGCGCAGACGCAGCGCGAGACGAACACTGTGCCGACCTGTCACGGCGCCGGCCAAGGGATGGCGTCGTGACGGTGCAGAGCGCGCTCCTCGAGCGCAAGGACGTCGAGCTCGGCTGCGACACCGTGATCATCGGCTCGGGCGCCGGCGGCGCAGTCGTCGCGGCCACGCTCGCCGAGGGGGGCGAGAAGGTCATCGTCCTCGAAGAAGGACCGCACGTCCCCGCCCTCGAGCACGGTGCGATGCGACAGAGCGAGAGCCTCCGACACCTATGGCGCGACGCCGCGATGACCCTCGCGCTCGGGCTCGACGGCGGCCCGAGCATCAACGTGACCACGGGACGCGCGGTCGGTGGCACGTCCATCCTCACGGGCGGTGTCTGCTTCCGCATCCCCGATCACGTCCTCGCACAGTGGTCGCGCGACCTCGAGCTGCGAGACCTCTCGCCGAAGGGGATGGAGCCGTTCTTCGAGCAGGTCGAGAAGGACGTCCATGTCGAGGAGGTCCCCGAGCACATGCGGTCGCGGGGCACGCAGCTGTTCGGCGCGGGTGCGGCCAAGCACGGCGCGCATCTCAAGCCGATGCGACGCAACACGCGCGGCTGCGACGGCTGCGGTCGTTGCAACTTCGGCTGTCCGCACGGCGCCAAGCTGAGCGTCGATCTGTCGTACCTGCCGCGCGCGGTCGCCGCCGGAGCGAGCATCTGGTCGGACGTGACCGTCGACCGCGTGAAGATGGACGGCGCGCGCGCGACCGGCGTCGAGGCGACGTTTCGTGATCTCGACGACAGGAAGCACAAGCTCCGGGTCCGCGCGCGCCGCGTGGTCGTGGCGGCGAACGCGATGCACACGCCGCTCTTGCTCGACGGCTGCGGCGTGCGCTCTCCCGCGCTCGGCAAGAACCTCACGCTGCATCCGAGCTTCCGCGTGATGGCGTTCTACGACGAAGCGGTGCGCGGCTGGGAAGGCGCGCTCCAGTCGGCGTACATCGATCGCTACGAGGAAGAAGAGGGCATCCTCTTCAACTCGCTCTCCATCCCCAACGGCGTCATGGCCGGCACGCTCCCCGGCTTCGGCCCGAAGTACTGGGCGCGCGCGAAGAACGTCGCGAACCTCGCGATCTTCGGCGGAATGCTCCACGACGACGCCGGCGGCGAAGTCCACCGCGCGCCCTTCGGCAAAGGTCCGGTGATGACCTACAAGATGTCGGAGCGCGACTTCCGCCGCATCCCGCGCCTTCTGCGCCTGATGGGCGAGTTCTGGTTCTCCGGCGGCGCGCGCGAGGTGATCTTCCCGGTCTTCGGCACCGAACCGATGGACGCGGACGCGTTCCGCAAGTTCCCCTTCGAAGAGGTGAAGGGGAACAAGCTCGAGTGCTCGTCGCAGCACCCGCTCGGCAGCTGCCAGATGGGCGTCGCGCGCGGCACCTCCGTCGTCGACGAAAACGGCAAGGTCTGGGACACCGACAACCTCTACGTCGCCTGCGGCTCCATCATGCCGACGAGCCTGGGCGTGAACCCGCAGCTCGCGATCATGAGCATGGCGCTCCGCCTCGCCTCGCGGATGATCCACTTAGGTTCCTGACGACGTGATCCGATTGAACACGGAGGCACGGAGACACGGAGGTCTCCGAGGGCTGCCGCTCGCTCGCGTCTGAAGTGCCCGTCGCATTCGTCGCTGAGGGCTTCTCGCTTCGCATGGTGGGAGGAAACTGGGCGCGACGCAGTAGCTACGCGGGGCGAGGACACGATGCAGCGGCGATCGGCAGACCGCTCGACCTCCCTCTCGCCTCCGTGTCTCCGTGCCTCCGTGTTCAATCCGGCGCTGCACTCCTGCGGAACTCCCAACGCCAGCCGTGGTCGGTATGCTCGTGTCGATGAACCGCCGCGCCCTCTTGTCGTCGTTGATCGCCACGGTCGTGCCCATCACCGTGGCAGCCGGGTGCAAGTCGAAGCCGCAGAAGCAGGCCGAGGCGGCGGTGGCGGACGTCGACAACGTCGAGAAGGTCATCGCCGCGCGACACGTGACTTCGCTCGCGCGGGCGCTGCCGCAAGCGGCGATCTCGCTCTCGGCGAAGCTCTCGTCCGACAAGCCGGACTTCCACAACGAGTCGAAGGCGATGGGCGCCTCGTTCACCGAGCTCCGCGACAAGATCGACGATCTGCGGAGCGCGAAGCGGAGCTACTTTGCGATCGCCGACGCGAGCGGGGAGATCGTCTGGGTCGACGACGAGTCGTGGACGGTCGTCGGACGGCGGCTCGCGATCGGGTTCCCGGCCGTGCAGGAGGTGATCGACGGGAAGCCGTTCGCCACGGGCGGCGGCAAGTACGGCGGCGCCGCGGAAGACGCGCTCACCTTCGTCGAGGTCGCGCCGCTCGTACGCGCCGGGGTTCGCGTCGGATTGCTCGTCGCCGCGTGGGAGGCGCACGACGCAGCGGAGGATCTGCAGCGTCAGCTCCAAACCGAGCTCGCGATGAAGACCGTGAAACCGAAGGTCCGCGCGAAGGCGAAGGACAAGTACCAATACGCGCTCGACCAGCCCGACCTCTGGGTCGCGATGTTCCGCGGCGGAAACCTCTATTTCGCGGAGGACGCGCCGCAGCCGCTCGTCGATGGCGCGAAGACGATCAACCTGCTCGCGAAGACCGCGAACGGGCCCTGGAACGGGACCTTCGACGTCATGAACAAGGGGTGGGGCGCCGCCGCGAAGCGACTCCCTTCACTCGGCCCGGACGTCGGCGTCGCCGTCCTCCGCATCGACCCCTGAGCCAGCTCGCTCCGCGGTCCCTCTTGCGCCGAGTCCTCCCCCTTGTCACGCTTCCACGACACGGCGCATCATCTTGCTGCCGGTACGCCGGGGAAGAGGGAGGACGGGATGGAAGGGCAGGCGCGAAAGTCGCTGCTGATCGTCGACGCGGAAGACGTCGACGACGACGAGGATCACGAGAGAGTGGAGGGCCGGGTCTCGTCGGTCCCCCCGCCCCTGCCGCCGCGCGCGAGTCGTCCGCCGAGCGCTCCCCCGCGGCCGACGCCCACGCGCGAGGTGCCCTCCGACTCGATGGTCGTCCCCCTCGCACCGAAGGTCCCGGTGATCGATCTCGGGGGCATGCGCCCCTCGCAGCCGAGCTTCGCCTCGGCGACGCCCTCGCGTCCGCCCCAGGGGATGTCGACGAAAGACTTCCTCGAGCTCAAGGAGCAGATCACGTCGCGCGATCGCGAGCTCGCGATGATGCGTGACAAGGTCGAACACCTCGAGCTCAAGGTCTTCGAGACGGGCGACCGCGCCGACGCGCTACGGAAGTCGAACGCCGAGCTGCAGAAGATGCTCGCCGAGCGCGACGCGATGCGCCGCGACTCCGATCCACTCCGCGCGCAGCTCACGGCCGCCGTCGCCGACAAGGAGCTCGCGAACAAGAAGGCCGAGGCCGCGACGGCGAAGGCCGACCGACTGAAGCTCGCCGAGGAGAAGATCCGTGAAGAGCTCCTGGCCGAGAAGGAGCGCAGCAAGGTCGCGGCGGCAGCCCACGCGAAGAGGCTCGAGGAGCTCGCGGCCGAGGCCGCCGAGCTGCTGGCCCAGCGCACGGGGAGCACGGCGAAGTCGATCCAAGACGCGATCGAGCGCGCGACGTCGGACCTGCGCGTCACCCACGAGCGCGAGCTCGCCGAGCTGCGTCAGGTACGCGAGCGCGAGCTCGCCGAGCTGAAGAGCACTCACGCCCAGCTGGTCGCCACCCTCGACCGCGAGGTCGCGGCGAAGAACAGCACGCACGAGAAGGCGCTCACCGACCTCCGCGCCGACTACGAAGCGCGGGTCCTCGATCTCCGCGCCGAAGTCCTCGAGCTGAAGGAGCGCGTCGAAGACGCCGATCTCCTGCAGTCGCGCGCGCTGGCAAAGGCGAACCTCGAGCACGAGCGCGTCCTAGAGGCGGAGCGCGCTCGCATCGAGCACGCCGTCGCCGACGCGCGCGCCAGCATCGAGACCGCGGTCACCGAGGTGCGCGCCGTCGCGAAGAAAGATCTACAGAAGGCGCGCGCCCAGGCCGATCGCGATTTGGACGTCGCGCAGGCGCAGGCGCAGCGCGATCTCGCCGAGCTGCGCGAGAAGCTCGCCGCGGAGCAGGCAGCGCTGCACAAGACCATCGCCGCCCGCGACGCGGTCATCGCGTCGTTGAAGCAGGAGCATGCGGCCCGAGAGATCGAGCTCGGTGATGCACGCCGCGAGATCGGCACCCTCGAGCTCCGTCTGGAGGAGCGCGAGTCCCTGCGCGCGCGCGAGCTCGCGGTGATCGACCGCGCGCGTACGACGCTCGCCGACGCGCTGAGCGATCTCGACGCGACGCGCGCTCGCATCAAGAAGTGAGCGCGCGCGTCGACTCGGACGCCATCCCGGTCACGGTCGTGACGGGGTTCCTCGGCGCAGGAAAGACGACGCTCCTCTTGGCGTGGCTCGCGCAATACCCGCGGGGGGACGTCGCCGTGATCGTCAACGAGATCGGCGAGGTCGGCATCGACGGCGAGCTCCTCGCCGAGCGGGCGCGCGCCATCGTCGAGATCAGCGGCGGGTGCGTCTGCTGCACGACGCACGCGGAGCTCGTGCGCGCCCTCGCGTCCTTTGCCGCGCAGCGACCGATGCCGAAGCGCATCTTCGTCGAGACGTCCGGAGCCGCATCGCCTGCGGGCGTCGTGCGCGCGGTTGCCCGCAGCGAGGACGCGCGCCTCGACGGCATCGTGACCGTCGTAGACGCGGCGCGCCCCGCGGTCATGGACGACGATCTCGCCGCGGAGCAGATCGGTTACGCCGACGTGCTGGTGCTGTCGCACGCGGACCTGGTCGACGTCTCGGTCGTGCGCGCGGAGCTCCAGCGACGAAACGCGATCGCCGTGATCACCAGCGCCGAGAGAGGCATCGTGGCCGAGCCGATCGACACGCTCCTCGGTCGTCGCGCCGAGGACTTCGACGCGCCACCGTCCGCGCACGACGGAGACATCGAGACGCTGTCGCTCACCCACGACGGCGACGTCGACGAGGATCGCTTCGGCGATTGGGTCGAGTCCGAGCTCGCCCGCTTCGCAGGACGACTCCTGCGGATGAAGGGGATCCTCGCCGTCGCTGGCCTCCCCAATCGGATGATCCTCCAGGGCGTGGCCGACCGCGTCGAGGTCACGTTCGGGGCACCGTGGGCCGACGCGGCGCGCCACTGCCGGCTCGTGCTGGTCGGCTACGCGCTCGATCGGCCGGCGCTCACCGCCTCGTTCCGCGCGTGCTCGCGTCCGTGAGGTCGACCACCCCGGACAACGCGACTTCCCATAAGCTCGCGGTCATGTCGACCTCCGAGCATCCCCCGATCTCGATCTCCGCGGTCCGCGCGGAGGGCACCATCGCGCCTTCCGGGCCGCTGACCCACGGCGACTCCTGCACGTTGATCGTGTTCGGGGCCGTCGGCGATCTCTCGCGTCGCAAGCTGATCCCGGCGATCCACCAGCTCGCGAAGAAGAACCTGCTCGGAGAGGAGTTCCACCTCCTCGGCGTCGGCATCGAGCCGCTGAACGACGCCGCGTTCAAGGCGACGATGCTCGAAGCGCTCAGCAAGTCGAACGAGATCGCGGGCGTCGATCCCTACGCGTGGCAGCGGCTCGAGCACAAGATGACGTTCGTGTCCGGCGACCTCGCCGGGGCCGACGTCTACGAGCGCCTCGCCGTGCAGCTCGAGCACCTCGAGCGTCACGTGCCGGAGCCCCGTCGGAATCGCTTGTTCTACCTCGCGGTGCCGCCGTTCCTCTTCGAGCCGATCGTCGGCCACCTCTCGCGCACCGGTCTCGCCCCGAAGGAGCCCGCCCATCAGAAGAAGCCGTGGCGCCGCGTCGTCCTCGAGAAGCCGTTCGGCAAGGATCTCCCGAGCGCACAGGCGCTGAACGCGAAGACGCTCGAAGCGTTCGCCGAGCCGCAGGTGCATCGCATCGACCACTACGTCGGCAAGGAGACGGTGCAGAACATCTTGGTGCTCCGCTCGGCCAACGCGATCTTCGAGTCGCTCTGGTCGCACGAGCACGTCTCGCACGTGCAGATCACCGCGGCCGAGACGGTCGGCGTCGAACAGCGCGCGCAGTACTACGACGGCTCGGGTGTCGTACGCGACATGTTCCAGAACCACCTCCTTCAGCTCCTCGCGCTCACCGCGATGGAGCCGCCGGTCAGCGCCGACGCCGATGCGGTGCGCGACGAGAAGGTGAAGGTCCTGCGCAAGGTGCGCCCGCTGATCGACGGCAACGAGGTGAGCGCGGTGCGCGCGCAGTACACGGCGGGAAGGCTCGGCACGAAGGACGAGATCGGCTACCTCCACGAGCCGGGCGTCGCGAAGGAGTCCGGCACGCCGACCTACGCGGCGATGCGGTGCATCATCGACACCCCGCGATGGAAGGGCGTCCCGTTCTACCTACGCTCCGGCAAGCGCATGGCGACGCGCGTCACCGAGATCGCCATCGTCTTCAAGTACACGAAGCAGCTGATGTACGAGCCCTGCGCGGGCGAGATCCTGCAGCCCAACGTCTTGGTGCTCCGCCTGCAGCCGGACGACGGCGTCTCGCTCAACTTCACCGTGAAGATCCCCGGCTCGGCGCTGGTGCTCACCCCCGGCATCGAGGTCTCCCCCGTCGAGATGGACTTCCCCTACGAGAAGGCCTTCGGCTCGGAGACGCACCCCGCGTACGAGACGCTGCTCCTCGACTGCATGATCGGCGACCAGACGCTCTTCACGCGCAGCGACGAGGTCGAGGCCGCGTGGGAGATCGTCGATCCGCTCATCCGCCACTGGGACAAGAACCGGACGGACAGCCGCGGCCAGATTGCGGGGTACGCCGCCGGTACCTGGGGCCCGCAGGAAGCCGACGCGCTCATCGCGGAAGACGGCTTCAAGTGGCGCGTCCGCTCGTGATCTCGTCAGCCGATTGAGCACGCGCACCGACTGCGCGCACTCCGATTGAACACGGAGGCACGGAGGCACGGAGGTCTGTGAGGTGCTGCCGCTCGCCGGCGTCAAAGCCCTGTGGCCGTCTGTGCTGGTGCTTTGTCGTGTTCGACGAGATCACCGGGAGGAGCGGAGGAGCGGAGGAGCGGAGGCGAGCGGCGAGAGTCGAGAGGTCTGCCGATCGCGATCACGACGACATGGCCGGGATCGCATCGAGGACGCACATGCATGCGTGCGGCAGCACACCCGACGATGGCGTGTTGCCAGGCGAGGAGCAAAGCGGCGCCTCCGCTCGTCCGCTCCTCCCGGTTTTCTCGATGCCGCGACGGGGCTGTGGCTTCGAACGGCGAACTTGACGTTGGAGACGGCGATCGGCAGACGGCTTGATCCTCCGCGCCTCCGTGCCTCCGTGTTCAATCGGAAGCGCGTGAAGTGGACGACTACTCCACGCGGAGGGTGAGCCCCTCGTACGCCGCGATCGAGTTCGGGAAGAGCTCGCGGGCGCGGCGCTCTTTGTCGCGCACCGCGGCGTCGTCCTGCGCCGGATCGTGGTGGTAGAGGACGAGCTGCTTCACGTTCGCGGCCTGGGCGAGCTTCACTGCTTCTGCGTACGTCGAGTGACCCCAACCGAGCTTCGCCATCCCGCCGTTCTCGCCGGAGTACTCCTCGGGGGTGTACTGCGAGTCGTAGATCAGGCAGTCGCAGTTCATCGCGAGCTTCTTCAAGCGCGGATCGATGACGGCGTAGTGCTCGGTGTCGGTCGCGTACATCAGCGACTTCCCGGCGTAGTCGATGCGGTAGGCGTAGACGCCGTCGGGATGGTTGCCGCGCGCGTTGCTGATGCGGATCTCGCCGTCGGCTCCGGCGATCTTCACGATCTCCCCTTCGTGGAGATCGTTGAACGTCATCTTTGCGCCCATCTCCTTGAGATGGACGGGGAAGGACGGGTTCTCCATCTGGCCGGCGAGCGCGCTCTCGAGCGTGCCGGAGACCTTGAGGCCGCCGTGGAGGTGGAACGTGTTGCCGCGGACGAAGGCGGGCGTGAAGAAGGGGAACCCCTGGATGTGATCCCAGTGAACGTGGCTGAAGAAGAACCACGCCTCGATCGGCATGCTCTTGAGGAGCGTGTTGCCGAAGTTCCGCAGGCCGGTGCCGCCGTCGAAGATGATCAGCTTGCCGCCGACGCGCACCTCGACGCAGCTCGTGTTCCCCCCGATCTCCACGGTCGCTGGACCCGGGGTGGGGATGCTCCCGCGCACCCCCCAGAACCTCACGTCGATCATCGCGCCTCCGAAAGAGTCCGTCGTCGTGGTTCGCCGGGTCGCGTGTTCAGGAGCCGGGCGGCGGACCGACCGAAGATAGACGGGGCCGCGCCTGCGCGCGAGTGGGAGATGAGGTCAGCCTGTCCACTCAGGGTCGCGAGGCCTTCGAGGGCGGCGGCCCCGCTCTCGACCGCCCTTCGGCTGCCGGACGGTGATATACCGGTGACCGTGAGCGCGCGGCTCGTCGACGCCCTCGCGTTGGTGCTCCTGGTGGGCGCCGGGATCGCGTTCGTCTTCGGCGCCCGGCACATCGCCAACCGCGAAGATCTGCACGCGATCTACTGGATGATCGTCGGGATCACGCTCGTCCGCGCCACGACGAGCCTCGCGCGCGCGGATCGCGCCGGAGGGTGAGCGTGCGCGCCTCTCTCCCCTGGCAGATCGCGGTCCTCGCAGTGGTCGCGGCAGCGGCGTGCGGCGGCGAGCGCACCGCGTCACAGGCCGGCGGCCCGAGCAACGTCTCCGCGGCCCTCGGCGGCGAGCTCGTCGCCCGCGTCGGCGACGTCCCAATTCACCGGAAGCTCGTCC
>JBKJQC010000291.1:0-4477 GCA_046593995.1 Polyangiales bacterium | reverse complement strand
CATTTCCGCGGCGGCAGCCACCTCGGCATTGCGCGCGCGAATCCGACGAAGCACGAGAAGGATCTGGAGGAGCGAGAGGATCGTCTCTTCCAGATCCTTCTCGTGCTTCGTCGGATTCGCGCGCGCAATGCCGAGGTGGCTGCCGCCGCGGAAATGGATCCGGCTCACCTCCTCGGTGCCGAGGTGCTTCACGCGGCTGATGTCCCCCTTCATGAGGTGACTGAAGCCGTCGAGCACGCCGACCACGTCGAACCCGGAGAGCTCCGCGCGGATCGTCGCCGCGCCGATCACCGCGTTGATCCCCGGTGCGGGCCCGCCGCCCACCAGGATCGCCATCTTCTTCGAGTTGCTCATGCGGATCGGGGCCCTCTTCACAGTCGCCTATCGGCGGCGCGTCGCTCCGTCGCGCGCGTCCTCGATCATGCTCTCGCTCACCTGGATCTCGTTCGTGGGCGCCTCGCTGATGGTCGCGTCGATGAAGGAGAGGCCCGCGTCGGCCGCGCTCACGCCGCCCTCCTCGTGGGCCTTCTCCTCGAAGCGAACTTCGACCGGGGGAACATGTGCCGGGGGCGGGTACGAGCTCACGCGCGGATCGCTCGCGGGCATCTCGACGCGTGCGCTCTGGACGGCGCCCTGCATCGTCGCGGCGTTGGCGAAGCGGTCGTCCTTGGCGAAGGAGAGCGCGCGGTCGACGAGCGTGACGAGGACGGGGTGTGCGTCGGGGAGGACCGCCGCGAGCGAGCGCGCCGGCGTGGAGGCGGCGGCGATCATCCGGTCCATCGCCGTCTGCCCCTCGTGGACGTGCCCTCCCGAGAGAGCGGTGAACATCGTTGCGCCGACTGCGAACAGGTCGGTGCGCGCGTCGATGTGCTCGGTGCGGCCGCGCGCCTGCTCCGGCGCCATGTAGTTGACCGTTCCCATGACCACGCCGTCGCGGGTCATGCGCTCTTGGAAGCCGGTCGCCTCGCGGACGCGTGCGAGCCCGAAGTCGAGCACTTTCACCTTGCGATCGCGGCAGAGGAAGATGTTCCCCGGCTTGATGTCGCGGTGGACGATCCCGTTCGCGTGCGCGGCCGCGAGCACGTCGAGCACCTGATCGGCGATGCGGAGGACCTCGAGCGGCACGAGCTTGCCGCCGCGCCGTAGCCGTTGATCGAGCGACTCGCCCTCGAGGAGCTCCATCACGAGGAAGACCGAGCCGTCGTCCGTCTCGTCGTCGTCGCTGATGCCGACGGCGTTCGGGTGCCCCACCTTGTTCGCGACGTACCCCTCGCGGAGGAAGCGCTTGCGCACGTCCTCCTGCTTCGAGAGCGCTGCGTGGAGGAGCTTGATCGCGACGCGGCTCCCGTTCCGGTGGGTCGCGACGAAGACCGAGGACATGCCGCCGGTGTCGAGCAGGCGATCGAGCGTCCACTTGCCGCGGAGGACCGTCCCCACGCGCGCCTTGGCCTGCTCGATCGTTCGCTGTTCTTCGCTTGCTCGGCTCACGCTGTCCCTACGGCTCGATCACGAGTGAGCGAAGCGTCGCCGATGACGCAGCGATGTCAAGGCTACTCCGACGCGGGGGCGACGGCGCACGTCATCGTCCACGCCTCGATCGCCTGCTTGCCGTTCACCGAGCGGTCGAAGTACGTACTCCGAGCGAGGTCGTCGAACGACACGATGGCGACCGGCAATCGGAACGTTGGCCGCGAGGTCACCTGCGCGGAGAGGCAGGCGCCCTTCGGATCCCATCGGCCGATCGTGTCCTGCGTCTCGAGGACCCTGGGGGCGAAGCCCGTGAGCGTCGCGCGCGTGATCACGACCTCCCGACGAGGCCCGACGTTCCAGGGGAGCTCGATGCGCGCGCGGGGCGCGCTCGCTGCGTCACAGGGCTTCGCCGCGGCCAGCTCCATCGCGGTCGGCGCAGGCAAGGCATCGGGCGGATCGAGCGCATCCCCCGCGAGCGGCATGGCCCACGTGCGCGCTGGAAGGGCGTCGTCGCCGCCGAACGCCGAGAACAGATAGGCGGCGGATCCGGTCGACGTGACGAACACACGCGGCGCGATGGGATCATGCGCATCGCTGGTCGGCCACATCCCCCACCACCGACCCGCGAGCGTCGCGGCCGTCGTCGGGAGCGTTGCGGCGCTCCCGGCCGCAGAGGCGTCGCGCATCGCGCCGAGGAACGTCTGTCGCCCTCCATGTCGATCGTCGTCGGTGCCGACCATCAGCGTCCTCGCTCCGTCGCGCACTGCGACGAGCTTCATCCCGGGAAAGCCCACCGGCACCGTGAGCTGCGTCGCCTTGCCTGCGTCGGTGATCGACCAGAGCGCGTCGTTGCCCTTGGCGAGGGTGGGACGAACGAGCGCGCCATATCCGGGGACGAGCCACGCGACCAGGCGCAGGCGCACACCATCGTAAGCCTGGTCGTGCAGCGCCGCGTCGGTCATCGCGGCGTTCGGGAGCGTCGCGCGTCGCACCTTGTTCGACGTGGCATTCCACCACGCGACCTCCATGTTCGCGGAGCCACCGCTGCCACCGCCGACGCGTTGCCGAATCGCGATCGCACCCTCCGGGCGCAGCGACTCCCAGGTCACGCTCTTCGTCCCCTCGGCCGTCTCTCCGCTCAGCGGCGCGAACAGCACGATCTCCTCGGGCGCGGTTGATTTCGAAGGCGCTCGGCGCGCGATCAGCACCGAGACTCCCGCATGGAGGGCGTCCTTCGTGAGCACCACCCACGCGATCCCGGGCGCCGGCGCCGCGATCGGCGGCTCGCTCGAGACGAAGCGGATCGGTGCGCCCGACGTCGTGCAGCGGATCGGCGGCGGCGGCGCATGGACCACGTTCGGTTTCACAACCGGTGCTGCGACGACGGGCTTCACGTCGTTCGGTCCGGCGAGGTCCCATCCGATCCGCGCCGCGCGCTCGCCGAGGAGGCATCCGGCCTGTGCGCACACGAGGCCGTCGGAGCCGTCGCTGCGTCGCTTCGGTAACTCGACCGCGGTCCAGGTGATCCCTGCGTCCATCGTCTCCCACGACATCGTCTCGGAGCTGGCGAGACCGCGCGTACCCGCGATGGAGAGCGCACGCGCCGCGATCGGCACCGCCAGCCTCTCGAACGTGAGCCCATGGTCGGCGCTCGCCCACCGCATGGTGGGGTCGCCGGTGAACACGACCACGCGCTGAGAGGTATCGTCCACCGCGAGGTCGAGGAGATTGCCCGGGTGCTGCGGATCGTTCGGATCGGCGAACGGTGCCAGCGTGAAGCTCTTGCCGCCGTCGTTCGAGCTGTAGAGCCCGAGGTACCCGCCGTCGTGCCGGCCCACCGCGTGGATGCGATCGTCTCCGAGGTGCGCGGTCGATACCAGCTTCTCGAAGCGCTGGAATGCTCCCGCGGGGAGCGCGCTCTTCGACACCTGGCCGCTGGGCGACACGACGAGCGGCCCGGCCGAGCCGCAGTCCTTCGTGCGCGGAGGGAGGCAAGCGCCCTGGAGGACGACCGCTCCCCGCGCGGTGACCCAGAAGCCGCCTCGATTGGGCATAGCCTGGTCCCAGAGGAGCTCCGCGAGCGGATGGAACGTCGCGCCTCGATCGGTGCTGCGCGTCAGCGTCAGCATCGCGCCGCTCGGCGCGTCCTTCACGCACCCGACGACCACGACCTTCCCCTCTGCGGCGACGAACCTCGACGCGCAGCTCGAGAGCTTGGGCGTGATCGGGACGACGGTGCGCGCCGCGCCGAGATCGTAGATCGCGAGGTCGAGCGCGTTCTCGGAGTCGGGCCGGGCCTCGTAGTATCGATCGCCCGCGAGGGCCCCCTCTTGGTTGTAAATCGCGCTCGCGTACCGGAGGAACCCCTCCTCGGTGAGCGGCAGACGGCGCGAACCGAGGTGAACCTCCGCGCGAGGCGCGAGCTTCGGCGTGCCCGTGGACTCGAGCACCGCACCCGGTTGACCGAAGCGCACGATCGGGAGCGAATACCAGCCGTCGAAGCTCTTGCCCTTCGAGGCCCGCAGGCCTCCCACGAGCACCTCGTCGTCCGCGCCGACCGCGAAGCCCGACACCCCGATGCCGGTGGAGGCGATCTTCGCGAAGGTCGCGCCGTCGTCGACCGTCGCGAAGAGCCGGCCAGGGCTCCCGAGGATCAAGCCCTCCCCGCGACGCGTGAGCAGGATCCGGTCGAGGACGCGATCGTGAGGCGGCATCGTCACGGTCGCCCACGTCACGCCCCAGTCGGTGCTGCGCACCACCTCGTTCGTGCGCGTGATGCCGACGACGGACGCCTTCCCGGCGGACACCACGCGCAGCGCCTGCGCGGGCGCGCGCTTCGACGAGAGCGCCCCGAGCGGCTCGCGCGCCGTGTAGAGCGCGCCCGAGGCGCCGAGGAAGACGAGCGTGTCGGGCGCGGGGCGTCGCACCGCCACGAGATCCTCCAGCGCGTAGGTCGGCGCCGGCACGAGCGTGATGCGATCCTTGCCGTCGGCGCCGACGTCGTGGC
>JBKJQC010000701.1:0-9712 GCA_046593995.1 Polyangiales bacterium | reverse complement strand
CTGCGAGACCGGTCCGCGTCCCGGCACCTGGTCCCTCGGCGCGCTCCTCACCCTCCTCGCCGCGTTAAGTCGTCGGCGACGAGCGCGTGCATCCGCGTGAGCGCGGGGAATCCGCGGACGATGTCTCGGTGCGCTCCATCGAGACGGCGGCCTCCGCCGGCGGACCGCCGGATCCGCCGGCGCCGGCACCCATGATCGCACGATAAAACGTGGTCTCGATGGATGGCACGCGCCCTGCTCTCTCCGCGGCACGATGCCGTCGCCGTCGCACGAAGCGCTCGTGATGTTGTTCCGCAGCCGGCCCGCGCTGGCGGTGGAGCTGTTGCGCGACGCGCTCGGCATCGAGCTCCCGGCCCACACCCGCGCGATCCTCGCGAGCGAGACACTCCGCCAGATCAACCCGGTGGAGCTGCACGCCGATGCGGTCGTGCTGCTCGAGGCGGAGCGCGCGGTGCTCGCGGTGATCGTCGAAGTGCAGCTCGGGCGCGACGACGAGAAGGCGCTCTCGTGGCCTTGCTACTTAGCTTTGCTCCGGCGCGATCTGGACTGCCCGTGCCTGCTCCTCGTGGTCGCGCTCGACGACGCGGTGGCCAAGTGGAGCGCGCGGCCGATCGCGCTCGGGCATCCAGGCCTCGTGCTGCGGCCATTGGTCGTCGGTCGTTCGGTGGTGCCGCGGATCGTCGACCGTGCGCGGGCGCTCGCGGACGTCGAGCTCGCGGTGCTCTCCGCCGTCGCGCACGGCGCGGAAGAGGACGCACCGGAGGATGCCGTCGCGGTGGCCGTGGCCGCCGTACATGCAATCGCAGGCGGAGACGCGCTCGACGACGATCGTCGCCGCGTCTACCTTGATCTGGTCCTCGGCGCGCTCGGTGGCGCCGCAAAGACCGCGCTGGAGGCACTCATGAAGCAAGGTGGATACGAGTACCAGAGCGACTTCGCCAAGCGCTACGTCGCGCAGGGCCGCGCGGAAGGGGAAGTGCGCGGTGAGGCAGAGGCATTGCTCACGATCCTGCAAGCACGTGGGCTCGAGGTCGGCGCCGCGCGCTCGGAAGCGATCCGTGCTTGCACCGACCTCGCGCGACTCGACGCTTGGCTCCGACGCGCGGCCGTAGCGACGCGCGTGTCGGAAGTGTTCGACGACGAAGGGTGAGCCGTCGCTGGAGCGCGAGCGTTTGGCGCACGCTGCCGGCGTTTCACCCAAGTATTGAGCGTTGTTGCCAGTGGTCGTATCGTCCGCGCCTTGCGTCCTCTTCTTGCAATCCTGCTCGTCCTCGGTGCGACCTCTTGCGGCAAGAAGCCCGCGCCGGATGCGAGCCCGACTCCGCCGGCGCCCACCAGCAACGCGCCTGCGCCGTCGGCCGCGACCGTGTCGAGCGCAGCACCGACCGCGTCCGCGAAGGACGAAGGACCGCCGCCGATCGAGGCCGACTTCGTGCTCGCGACCGAGCTCTCGCTCGGCGAAGGGAAGCCGCTCACGCCGCCGAAGATGGTCCCCGCCGACAAGGACGCGCTGAAGGCGCACACCGCCGCCCTGCAGACGGCGTTCGAGGATCTCGTGAAGAGCGGGTGTCAGGAGACGAAGCGGTTCAACGCGTCGTTCGTACCGGCGACGTATCTGATCTGCCACTACCCCGAGCGCGCGGCGATCCCGAGCAAGAACGTCGAGAAGCGCGTCGAGCGGTGGGACCTCTTCCAGCTCGAGGGCACCCACGAGTCGACCGACACCCTCGCGACGAACGGCGACACGGACGGTGTGGACGAAGGCAAGTCCAGCGAGCCGTTCGAGCTCATGTCCACCTCGCGTGGGTGGTTCACCTCACCCTACGACGACAATTCGCTCGTCTACATCCTCTTCCGCAATCGCGCGCGCGCGCCGAAGGACGGACCCGATGCGCCCGAGCGCGTGATCGAGTGTCGCGGCAAGCGCTGGTCGAACGGCTCCGTCCACGACACCGACGTGCCGGACTTCCCCGCGCGCTCACGCGACGTCGACGGCGACGGCACGAACGAGTACCCGGCTGCGCTCTTCTCTCACCACTTCCGCGGCGTGAAGACGGAAGCGCGACCCGCGCCGACCGAGACCTGCAACCTCGCGGTGGACGGGCGCCTCGAGCTGCAGGTCGTCGGCGCGCAGGATTTCAGCGGCCCGAAGCCCACCTTCGACGGCGACGCGTATCGCCCGTACTACGAGCACCGGCTCGCTGCGGCGCGCGCGCGGGCGAAGAAGGTGCGCGCGTGGGCGGGGCTGTCGGGCGACGGCGGCGTCCCGAAGGAGGTCACGCGGGCGAAGAAGATCGGGACCTTCGACGGGCCGCGCTTCACGAACGCGTGCGCGATCGACGTCGCGCAGATCGCCGCGGACCTCATCGTCTACGCGCGTACGCTCGGTACGCCCACGGAGCAGGCCTTCGTCGAGGCGGACGCGCTGATGCAAGGCTTCGCGTTGAAGCTCGATGCTTGCAGCGGCCTCGCGATCGACAAGGGGACGTTCGACGTCACGAAGGATGCCTGGCCCACGTTGCGAGATGCGCTCGCGAAATGGACGCCTCCGAACATCGGCGCACCTCCGCCCGGCCCCTCGGCGAGCGCAGCTCCCTCCACCTCCGCGAGCGCGCCGAAGCCCTGAGAGGCCGTGAATCTGTCGCTCGCCTCGACGATGGCCAACAGGGAGGATGGGAAACGGGGAGATTCAGAGGGAGGCCGAGCATGTGCTGCCGCGGGCGCACATCAACGTCTCGCCGGCCATGGTGTCATCGACGTCGGCGCGTCGTCCGGCAGACCCTCTGGTTCCCTCCCTCTCGCCTCCCCGCGTCCCCGCCTCCCTGTTTGCGCTGTTTGCGGCGGTTCGGTCGGGACTGAAAAGTCTACGCTCTCTGCGAGCGACGACTGAGAGCTCACGGGGTGGCGAGCTCGACCTTCCAGTCGTTCGGCGAGGTGAGATCGGGCGGCATGAACCCGAGCGGCGCGCCCTTGGCCGTCGTCTCGGCGAAGAAGTACTTCCGATCGCGGTGACGAAACGACGAGCCGTTGGTCGGGATCGCGATGCCGAGCATCGTGTGGCCGTGCGCCTTGCTCGTGATGATCACTGCGTCGATGCCGACCTCGCGCAGCATCATCCAGAGCAAGAGCGCCTTCGAGTCGCAGTCCCCCTGCTTCTGCGCGAGGACCAGCGGCGGTGGCTTGAGCCCGAACGCGTCGTTCGGGAGCTCGTAGGGGATGCTCTGCACGAAGGCGAGCATCGTCTCGGCGAGCTGCGCGGAGTCGAGCTTTGCGTCCTGCGCGCGCTTCTGGAAGCGCTTGGTCGCGACGAGCACGTCGCCGTCGGTGCGCTCGATCAGCGCGTCGTAGATGCAGCGCATGTCAGGGCTGCAGCCGCTCGGCGGGATCCACTCGAACTGCTTCTTGCCGATCTTCTTGTACTTCACGCGCTTGGCGAACGCCGCGTAGTACGCCTCGATCGCGCCCTGCTCCTCCTTCGAGAGCGCGTACGAGAGGCGATGGCTCGGCGGCACGACGAACGCGTACGAGGACGCGCCCTTGGTAGAAGCGCCCGCCGGATACACGGCGGTCCCGAGCTCGACGACCCCGTTCTTGGAGAGTGGCCCGGGGATCGGAGTCTTCTTCACGCCCTTCGTCGCCTTGTCGTCGATGTCGACCGGCTCGGCTTCCTCGACCGGCTGGTCGGCCTGCGGACGTGGCAGCGTCAGATCGAGATCGCACCCCGTGACCACGAGGGGGGGCACCAGGGAGAGCACGAGGGCGAAGCCGAGGAGCGCGCGCTCAGTTCGGCATCTGGATCGTGTCACGCGGGAGCTCCGGGAGCGGGAGGAGACCATCGAGCATCGTGCGCAGCCCGGGCGCGGCCATCATGGCCATCATGACGAGGACCGCACCGAGCGCCAGCGCCGGCGCGACGTTGCCGCGGCGGATCTCGGCGAGCTCGTCGACCTCCTTCGTGAGGCGGTTGAACACGAACACGCCGAGGGCCACGACGCCGGCACCGACGACGAGCGCGGTGCCCACGTGGAGCACCGCGTACATGGCGAAGCGACCGAGCATCGCCCCACCACCAGAGAGCGCGAGCGTCTGCCCGCGGTAGAGCAGATCCATCGCGTCGAAGCTCGCCTGCACGGCAGGCTGCACCAGCAATCCGAGGGCGATCATGCAGCTCGCGTGCAACACGCCGACGGCGTTGTTCCCCTCGGCGAGCGCGCGCTCCTCGTGCTGCATGCGGAGGAGCTTCCCGACGACTCGCAGGCCGAAGAAGATCCCGAACGCGCCGATGAGCACGCCGAAGGCGAGCTTTCCGAAGCCGACCAGGAAAAGCGAACGGTTCATGGTGCGAGGGCAACAAGCTAACAGAGCGCGTGCGCCCCGTGCTTGCAGCCTGCACGGGAAGATCGCACAAGCCCTGGATGTTCCAGATGAGCACCATGATCCCGAAGACGGCGCCCCTCGTCCTCCTCCTCGGCGCCGTCCTGACCAACGTCGCGTGCGGTGGCGAGCAGAAGCCCGTCGAGTCGCCGGCCACCGTCGGAAAGGCGCCGATCGCGACCGGGAAAGAAGAGTACGCCGTCGAGAAGCCGACCGAGAAGAGCGTGCCCAACACGTCCACGGCCGCCGGCGTCAACATCTCCGACGCCATCCTCAAGGCCTGCGGCATCAAGGAAGCCGACGCCTACTTCGCGTTCGACTCCTCGAAGATCACGAGCGGCGGCCCGCTCGAGAAGGTGGCCCAGTGCTTCACCACCGGCCCGCTCAAGGGCAAGTCGATGAAGCTCGTGGGGCACGCCGATCCGCGCGGTGACAGCGAGTACAACGTGCAGCTCGGGCTCTCGCGCGCCGACGCCGTGGCGAAGTTCCTCTTCGACAAAGGCCTCGACAAGAAGCAGGCGGCGACGACGTCGCGCGGCGCGATGGACGCGAAGGGAACCGACGAGCCGAGCTGGGCGCTCGATCGCCGCGTCGACGTGATGCTCGCCGACTGACTCCATGCTCGCCCCCACCGCCGACACCGCTCCGAAGACGATCCAGCTCGATCCCGTCACGCTGCTCCTGCACGCGTCGGGACCGGTCAAGCTCACCGTCGCGCTCCTCCTCCTCGCCTCGACGATGGTGTGGATCATCGCCGTCCTCAAGATGCTGCAGCTCGCGCGGCTCCGCGCAGCGCAAGGTCGCTTCGAAGAGGAAGCGATGCGCGCGCAGAGCGGCGACGAGCTGTTCTCCATCGCGGGAAACCACCGCTCCTCACCCGGGGGCCGCATCGTCTCGTGGCTCGCGATGCGCAGCGCCCAGTCGACGCCGAGCCCGAGCCCCGAGCGCCTGCGCGCGATCGTCGACCGCGCGATCGTCAACGAACGGGAGCGCGCGTCGACGTTCCTCCCGATCCTCGGCACCATCGCGTCGGTCTCGCCGTTCGTCGGTCTGTTCGGGACCGTGTACGGCATCATCGACGCGTTCGTGCGCATCGGCGCCGAGAAGAGCGCATCGTTGCCCGTCGTCGCCCCGGCGATCGGCGAAGCGCTCCTCGCGACCGCGATCGGCCTCGCGGCGGCGATTCCGGCCGTCGTCTTCTACAACCTGATCGACAAGAAGCTCGGCGATCTCGAGAACGCGCTCGAGGCGTCGGCCGCCGAGTGGGTCCTGATCGTCGCCGAGTCGCGCGCGCCCGCCGCGCACGATCCGCGCGTCGCCGCGACGGTGTATGCGCCCCGCGGCGCTTCGATGGGCGGACGTTGAATGGGAGCCAGCGTCGGAAAACACAGGCGGCGGGGGGGCTTCGCCGAGATCAACGTCACGCCGCTCGTCGACGTGATGCTGGTGCTCCTCATCGTCTTCATGGTCACGGCGCCGCTGTTGTCGACCAGCCTGCGGATCGAGCTCCCCGAGGTGCAGGCCTCGAACCAGCCGATCAAGGACGCGAAGCTCGTGGTCTCCGTCGACAAGAACGAGAAGATCTTCTTCGGCGAGGTCGACGTGACCGCGAACCTCGAGCAGGCCCTGCGCGAGAACCCGCGCGTGCAGAGCGAGCACGAGCTCTACATCCGCGCCGATCGCGACGCGCGCTATCGCGTCGTGGCGCGCGCGGTCGCCGCGGCGCGCGCAGCCGGCGTCACGTCCCTCAACCTGCTGGTCGACCCCGAGGTGACCGCGCAGAAGGGCGCGCCGTGAGCATGTTCCCCCGCACCGACATCGCGTTCGCCGTCGTGCTCGCGATCGTGGTGCAGGGTTCGTTCATCGCGATGCTGTCCGCAGGCGAGGCGAAGAAGGTCGTCGTCGATCTCTCCGACGACAACGCGAAGCCGGTCTCCGTCTCGATCACGCCGATGCTCGACGAGCTCCCGATGCTCAAGCTCGGCGGCAAGAAGGAGCCGGGCAAGCTCCCGGACATGTGGCAGAAGCCCAAGGCCGCGCAGAAGAAGGCGGATCAAGGGGAAGCGACGCCGTCGACGAAGGCCGACCCCACGACCGCGCCCACGTCGAAGAGCGACGCAGGCCCGCCGAACGATGCGCAGTCGCTCGATCCGGTCGCCGGCGACGCCTCGAACGATCCGATCGCGAACAAGGAAGGCTCGGCCGCCGGTCACAAGGACGGCACCGAGGTCGATCCGATGAAGGCGCACGCGGTCGATCAGTACCGCGCGCAGCTCGACGCCTGGTTCTCGGCGCGCTTCGCGATCCGCGGCAAGGTCCCGTGGGAGAAGCTGAAGACGCTCAAGGCCACGGTCGTAATCGACATCACGCCCGATCGTCGGGTCGGCGGCTACGACGTCGTGGCGACGAGCGGCGAGGAGGCCTTCGACGACCAGCTCTATCGCGACCTCGCGAAGGTCCAGGTCAGCGGCGCGGTGCTCCCCCCTCCCCCCGAGAACTACCCGGACATCCTCGGAACCAAGCTCCGCCTCGTATTCCGCTGTAGCGTGAGGTCCGCATGCGAATGATCACGCAGCACAAAGCCGACAAGAACGAGAAGAACACGGAGGCACGGAGGCACGGAGGTTCGAGCAGTCTGCCGATCGCCGCTCCGCCCGCCCTCTCCGCTCTCGGCCACCGCAACGTCCTCGCCATAAGCAGCAGCGACCACGTCGGCGGAGACATGCGGCAGCATCTGAAAACCTCCGTGCCTCCGTGCCTCCGTGTTCAATCCACTCGCTCAGGCTCGTTCCTCGGACGCGGAACGGACTGCGCAAAGCCTCCGTCCGTCCGCGTTCAATCCGGACTGGCAGCAATTGCGATCGCAGTCGCGCTCTCCGCCACCGGACCTGCGGGGGCGCAGCAGGTGCCGGCGGCGGCGAACGAGGGTGCGCTCGGGACCGTCGAGGTCACCGGGTCGGCCGGCATCGTGCTGCCGAAGCTCGCCGTGGTGCCGATCGCCGAGGACGCCGAGGCGCGCGACATCCTGAAGAAGGATCTCGATCGCATCGGGCTCTACGACGTGGTCGAGGACGCCGCGCTACCGGCGGGGCCGTTCGGCAAGGACGACGCCTTCGACAGCAAGACGTGGAAGGCGAAGGGGCTCACGTTCGTGGTGCGCGTGCACCGCGAGGGGGACAACCTGATCGGTGAGGCGTGGCTTCTGAACAAGGGCGAACTGTCGAAGGGGGACGACACCGTCGCGAAGCCGAGCGTCGCGATCGGCCCGGGCGGCGTGCGTCGCGCCGCGCACGAGGTCGCCGATCGCATCCTCTCCACGCTCACCGGTCGCGCGGGCCCGTTCGCGAGCCGCCTCGCGTACGCGATGCGCACCGGTAAGGGTCGGCAGATCGCGCAGACCGACGTCGACGGCCAGAACAAGACCACCCTCGGCTCACCGAACGACACCGCCCTCTCGCCGGTGTTCGGACCGGCGGGTGACGTCTACTTCACCATCAGCAAGAGCTACGACCCGTTCCACCTCGCGAAGGGGAAGGACGCCGCCGAGATCGCGCTCCCGATCCCCGGCTCCGTGCTCTCCGTTTCGTTTTCTCCGGATCAGACGAAGCTGGCCGTCTCCATCATGAGCGAACAATCGAGTCGGATCTACGTCGGGAAGTCCGACGGCACCGGCCTCGCGCCCTTCTCGACCGGCGATGCGAAGCTCCCGAACCGCCCCGTGCTCGGACCGCTCGGGAAGACCGCGTACGTGGCGACCCCGCAGTTCGGCGGCCCGCAGCGCGTCTACGTCGACGGTAACGCGATCTCGCCGGCCGGGTTCCACGCGTCGTCGCCGACCTTCTGCGACTCGCCGCAGGGGCTCTTGGTGGTGTTCGCGGTCGGCGTCGGGAACGGCGCCGACTTGATCGCCACCGACACGAGCGGCGGCAACCTGCGTCGCCTCACGCAGGGTCAGGGCAGCAACGCGTATCCGGCGTGCAGCCCCGATGGCCGCTTGGTCGCGTTCTTCTCGACCGGCGCGGGCGGCAAGGCGCCTGGTCTGTACGCGCTGCCGCTCTCCTACGCGACGCGCATCCGCAAGCTCGCGGACGATCACGGCGAGTCTCTCGCCTGGGCGCGTTGAGCTCAGTCGCGCGCGCAGCCTGCGGGCTGCGTGAGCTTTCTCGACCGCCGCAGCCGTCGCGCGGCGAGCAGCGCGAGTGCTCCGAAGAGGGCGCTCGAACCGCTCGTGCGACGCGATGACGTCGCGCACCCGCCCGAGTCCTCGACGACGACGGTCGGGGGCACGCAGCGCTTCGCCGCCGAATCGCACACGAAGCCGATCGCGCAATCGCGGGATTCGGTGCAGTCGCGCAGGCACGCGCCCGAGCGACAGACGAACGGCGTGCACGAGAGCGGTCGGCCTTCGGGGTCGATCATCGACGCCGCGTCGTCGGTGCAGGTCGCAGCGCGCGGTACGCACTTCGTGTCACGGCACTCGTAGCGCGTGAGGCAGTCGTCGTTGCTCGCGCAAGACGCCTTGCACGTGGCCTCGGCGCACGCGTAACCACCGCAGGAGCGCGGCGCGTCGCCGCAGCGCCCTACCCCGTCGCAGAAGCTCTGACGGGTCTCGACGCCGTCACGACACGCGGTCTGACTGCACGTCGTCGCCGTCGTCGGATAGTGGCACGCGACGCGGTCGCCGCCGTCGCAGGCGATCCCGCAGCTGGTCCCCGGCGCGACGCCTTCGCACGCCGTTCGTTTGCCGCGCGGCGGTCCGGCGACGGCGGAGCACGTCCCCACCTTCCCCGAGACGTTGCACGCCTCGCACTGTCCGGCACACGCGACGTCGCAACAGACGCCGTCCGCGCACTGGCCGCTCGCGCAGTCGGAGGCCGCGGCGCAGCTCGCGCCGATCGCCGCGCGGGCCACGCACTTCCCTGCGCTGCACCGCGCGTCGGCAGTGCAGCCCCCGTCGTTGGTACAGGTCGCCGCGCACGCGCCGGCGGTGCACAGCGCGGAGGGGGCGCACGTTCGCGCGCCGTGCGGCGGTCCACTCTCGACCGAGAAGCAGGTCCCGGTCTTCCCCGAGACGTCGCACGCCTGACAGGCGCCGCTGCACGCATCGGCGCAGCACACGCCGTCGGCGCAGTACCCCGACAGACACTCGCCGGGGTCGCCGCACGGCTGCGCGTTCGCTTGTCTGCGGAAGACCTCGACGACCGCGATCGCCCCGCTCGCATCGGAGCCGCCGGCGATCATGACGGATCCGTCCGCGAGGAGCACCGGCGCGTGGTGCGAACGTCCGAGGGGCGCTCCAGCCTTCAGCCACGCGTTGCGCGCGACGTCGAAGACCTCG
>JBKJQC010000081.1:0-3565 GCA_046593995.1 Polyangiales bacterium | reverse complement strand
CCGATCACCGAGACCGGCGCCATCCTCGGCACCTTCCAGTATCTCGCGCCCGAGCAGCTGCGGGGTGAGCCCGCGGGCGCGTCGTCCGACGTGTTCGCGATCGGCGTGATCCTCTTCGAGATGCTCACGGGCAGGCTCCCCTTCGACGGGCCGAACCCGGCCGCCGTGCTCTTCGCGCTCGCGAAGGGAGAGCACCCTCTCCTGCGCTCTCTCCGCGCAGACGTGTCACCCGCCGTCGAGGCCGCGGTGGAGCGCGCGCTCGCGCTCGATCCGCTCTCGCGACCGACCGCGCGCGATCTCGCGGGGCTCCTCGGTACGGCGCTCCCCGCCGTCGACGCGACCACCCGCAAGCGTTGGCGCGATGCGGACGACAGCGGCTCCGGGGCCGCGCTCTCCGCGAGCTCGATCAGGACGCTCTCGTCCATCCCCTCGGCGCCCCCCCCGATGAGCATGGCGATGAGCATGACCGGCTCGCGCTACGACGAAGTGCCGTCGCTCCAACACTTCATCGGGCGCGACGCCGAGCTGCACGCGCTCCGCGTCGCGTGGGTCGCAGCCCAGCGCGGACAGAGCAAGATCGTGGTGCTCCGCGGCGAGCCCGGGCTCGGCAAGAGCCACCTCCTCGCGCGCTTCCTCGAGCAGCTGCGCGCGCAGGGCGCGACGGTGCTCCGCTCGGCCTTCTTCGACTACGAAGGGAGCGATCCGCGCGCGTTCGGCGCGTTCTACGACGCGCTCCACCTGCGCGACACCGAGGCCCCAGAGAACAGCGGGCGTGACGACGACGTCCCGTCTGCGCCCGCGGACAAATGGCGCGCCTTCCAGCGCGTCGCCGACGGGTTCGCGCGCTCGCGCGGATCGGCGCCGCTGGTCATCGCGTTCGAGGATCTGCACTTCGCGCGCGGCGCGGATCTAGAGCTCTTGCTCCACCTCCATCGCACGCTCGTCACGCCGTCCGCCGAAGGGCGCTGGCCGACGCTCCTGCTCGCGACCGCGAGCCCCGAGACCGGTCACGACGAGCTGCGCCGGTTCCTCGCGCAGCTCGGCCAGCAGCGCATCCTTTCGATCATCGACCTCGCGCCCTTCGACTTGGACGCGATCCGTGCCTGGCTCGTCGAGGGCCTCGGCGACGTGCGCATCGCGCCGCCGGATCTCCGCCACCTCGAGCGCGCGACGGGCGGGAATCCATATTTCCTCTATGAGCTGGTCCGCCACCTGATCGCTCAAGGGAAGATCCGACGTGAGGGGGGCAGCTGGCGCTGCGAGACCCTCGACGGCTCGGCGCTCCCGCCGACGCTCGGCAGCGTCGTCCGGGCGCAGCTCGACTCGCTCGGATCCGAGACGCGCGAGGTGCTCGACACGGCGAGCGTCATCGGCGACGAGTTCCGCTTCGAGACCCTGCTCGTGGCGACGGAGCTCGGCGAGGACGCGCTCGACGATCACCTCGCTGCGGCCGTGAAGAAGCGGCTCCTCCTCGAGGAGGGCGTCACCGGCGGCAACGACTATCGGTTCGCGAGCGACACGACGCGCCGGGTCGTCTACGAGGCGATGTCGCCGCGGCGCCGGCGGCGTCTCCATCGCAAGGTCGTCGCGGCGCTGCACGCGCGCTATGCCGGGAACCTGCGGCCGCTCGCCCGCGCGCTCTGCTGGCACCATCACGCGGTCGGCGATCACGCGCAGGCGCTCTCGTTCGGCGCGCTCGCAGCCGAGGACGACCTCCGCTCGCACGACGTCGATCGCGCGACCGCCTCGCTGCGGATGGCGCGCCAGGCCGAGACGTCGCTCCGCGCGGCCGGGACCGAGCTCGACGCGCTCGACGTCGCGCGGCTCGATCTCCTCGACGGCACCCTCGCCGCACGCCTCGGACGTCACGAGCACGCGCGCGCGGCGCTCTCGCGGGTCCTCGCCATGAGCCCCTCGCCGCCGACCGAGATCCGCCTCGAGGCGCGCCTCGAGCTCGCGAACGTCCACCTCGGAACGGGCGACATCGACGCCGCGCTCGAAGCGACGTCCGCCGCGATCGGCCTCGCGCGGACCCACGACGATCTCCCGCGCATGCAGTGGGCCCGCATCCAACACGCATCGTTGCTCTCGCGCGTCGGGCGCGTGGACGACGCCCTCCGCGAGCTCCGCCTCGTGACCGAGGAGCTCGACGACGCGAGCTCCCCCACCCTGCGCTCGTTCGCGTATCGCTCCTTCGCGTGGGAGTGCGTGAAGAGCGGGGCGTTCCGCGACGGCGAGATCCACGCGCGGAAGGCGCTCGACCTCGCGCGACGCGCGCGCGATCCCTACGCCGAGCACGAGGCGCTCGGCGCGCTCGCTTCCGCGTTCAGCGAAGGCGGCGACAGCGCCGCAGCGATCCCGTTCCACCGCGAGGCGCTGGCGATCTCGCGCGCCCTCTCCTTCCGTCGTCGTGAGGCGATCGACCTCGCGAACATCGGCGAGTCGCACTTCGCGCTCGGGCACCACGACGAGGCGCTCGCGATGTTCTCGGAGGCGCTGGCCATCTTCGTCGAGATCGGGGACAAGGCGTGCGAGGGCGACTGCAGCGTGAACGTCGGGCGCACGCTGCTCGCGGTCGGCCGCACCGACGAGGCCATCTCGGTCCTCGAGCGCGGCCGTGACCTCTGCGACGCCACGGCGCGCGGCGAGTATGCGGCGCTCGCGCGGCTGCACCTCGGCGAGGCGCTCGTCTCGCGCGGGCGCGCGGAGGAGGCGATCACGAGCCTCCTCGAAGCGCGGGATACGTTCGAGGCCCAGCGGCTCCACTACCTCTGGTCGGCCGAGTGGGCGCTCGCGCGGGCGCAGCACGACGGTCCGTCCGCACGCGCCCACGCGGAACGTGCGGCCGAGCAGCTCCGCGCGCTGGCCGTCCAGCTCCCTCCGGGCGCAGACGCCGCGAAGAGCCGGGCGTCTCTCGCTGCGATCGAGAGCTTCCTCGCAGCGCTACCGTCAGTCTGAGGTCCGCGCTCGGTCTCTTCCGTAACGAGCGGGTGACTTCCCGGCGCGCGCTGCTAGAACCGTCGGCTTCCCGCATCCGCCGCTCGCGCGATGCAGGGTCCCTGACGATGCCTCGACGCCTCCTCGCTCTCGATCTCGACGGCACTCTCCTCCGCCGCGACCACACCGTCGACCCGAGGGACGTCGCTGCCATCCGCCGCGCACGCGACGCAGACGTCTACGTGACCCTCGCGACCGGGCGACTGATCGGCGGCACGCTGCCGACGGCCCGGATCCTCGAGCTCGACGGCGAGATCGTGTGCGGCGACGGCGCGACGATCGCGAGCGCCGTCACCGGCGAGGTCATCGAGTCACGGCCGGTCGCGAGCACGACGACCGCCGGCATCGTCCGCACGCTCCTCGAGCACGGCCTCGTCCCCTTCGTCTGCTCGCACGGCGAGATCCACGCGTCGGAGAACGCGCGGTCCTACGACGACTGGGTCCGCATCTGGAGCGAGCACATCCACTACCACCCGCGGCTCGAAGACGCGCGCGCGTGGCAGGTCGAGGGCGAGGTGTCGATGACCCTCGGCCTCGGCGCGGAGTCGGCGATCACCGCGGCGCACGG
>JBKJQC010001241.1:0-3788 GCA_046593995.1 Polyangiales bacterium | reverse complement strand
CACAGCTTGATCGCGAGCCGCTGCTTCCACTGCGAGAAGTAGCTCCCGAACTCGAGGTATTCGAACGACACGCCGGCGTCGGTCAGCGCGCGCCGGACCTTCTTCACGTGGGGATTCTGCGCCATGCCGACGACGACGACCGGCGTCATGGCGACGGCGCGTGCGACCTTCCGCACGGCGTCTGGATGGAACGACTCGAGCTTCTTACGCGCGTCGGGCGCGATCTTGTTCGGGTCGAGGAGCGGACGCGGCGAGGTGGGTTGTGTCATGGGGCCACGATGATGTCGCCGTGGTGCCATCGGTTCCCGGACGTCGTCCGATCTCGCGCGTTCGCCGGCGGCGGAGCACTGGCGCGAGCATGGCCGCGAGCCACCACGGCTTGGGACTGGGGCGCGAGGTCGAAGACCGCGGAGACGTCGAGCAACCACCGCCCTCGTCGCCGGCGGTGATGGCGCTCACGCAGCGCGCTTGCCCGGGATCGCAGACGAAGCCGCCCGCGCAGTCGCGCGAGTCTGCGCAGGTGGCGCGGCAGGTGCCCGTCGCGGGATCGCACAGGTACGCGTCGCAGCCGAGCGGAGTCCCGTCCTGCCCGATCGACGAGCGCCGATCGTCGCTGCAGGACGCGCCCGGCACGCAGCGCCCGGCGGTGCAGGTGTTCCCTGCTGCGCAGTCCCGATACGTGGCGCAGGTGCTCAGACAGGACGCGCCTTCGCACGCGAACGGCGCGCACGAGACGGCCTCCCCCGCGACGCACGCGCCTGCGGCGTCGCACTTCGACGCGGGCGTGAGCTTGCCCGCGGCGCACGTCGCCGGCTTGCAAGTCACGCTCGCCCCGTTCGCGTAGGCGACGCACGTCGCGACGTCCTTTCCGTCACACGCGCGAGCGCGGCAGACGTCGCTGCCGCCGTCGTCACACTTCGCGCGTGCTCCGTGCGGCGCACCGAGAATGGGCAGGCAGGTGCCCGTGCTGCCGGCCACGTCGCACGCCTGACACTGCCCGTTGCACGAAGACTCGCAGCAGACGGAGTCCACGCAGAAACCGCTGCCGCACTCGCTCGCGCTCGCGCACGACGTGCCCTTGCTCTTCACGCAGGTGCCAGCCTTCCCGGGCGCGTTGCACGCGCTCCCGGTCGCGCACGAGGCGGAGCCGCAGCACACGCCGTCGACGCAGAAGGTCCCGGCCGCGCACTCCGACTGCGTCGCGCACGGCTTGCCGAGTCCTTCGCGCGCGACGCACGCACCGGCGCTGCAGCGGAAGGCCGCGGAGCACTCCCCGTCGGTGGTGCACGCCGACAGACACGCGGTCGCGCCGCATGCGTAGGCGCCGCAGTCCTTGGGCACGTCGCTGCACTGCCCCGCGCCGTCGCACAGGCTCGCGTGCGACTCCTTGCCGGCCGCACAGGCGTTGCCGCTGCAGGGCGCGCTCTTGCCCGGATAGTTGCACTTCGCGCGGTCGACGCCGTTGCAACCGATGCCACACACGCCGCCGGGATCGACCCCGGAGCACGTGGTTCGGGGTGCGATGGGGAGACCGAGAACCGGCGAGCAGGTGCCGAGCTTGCCGGGGACGCTGCACGCCTCGCACTGTCCGGCGCACGTGCTGTTGCAGCATACGCCATCGACGCACGACGCAGACGCGCAGTCGGTGGCAGCCGCGCAGGTGAAGCCGTTCGCGAGACGCGGCACGCACGCGGCCGCGACGCAGTAGGTCTGTGCGTTGCAGTCGGCGGTGGTCGCGCAGCTGGACTTGCAGGCGCCGGCCTCGCAGACGCCGAACGGCGCGCACGATCGCGTGCCGTGCGGTGCGCCGCTCGCGACGCTCGTGCACGTGCCGACGCTGGTCGCGACGTCGCACGCCTGACAGCTCCCGCCGCACGATACGTTGCAGCACACGCCGTCGACGCAGAAGCCGGATACGCAGTCCCCCGGCGCGGTCCCATTGCACGCAGCGCCCTGGGGCAAGAGCTGGAAGATCTCGGCCGTGCTCACCACGCCCGTGCCCCCGCTCCCTCCCGCGACGAGGACCTTCCCCGTCGAGCCGATCGGCGTGACCGTGTGCCCGCCCTCACGGGCCGCGGCCATCAGGCTCGTGAAGGACCACTGGTTGGCGACGGGATCGTAGACCTCGCCGGAGCGCGAGTCGCCGTTGAACTGCGTGCCGACGACGAGCGCGCGGCCGTTCGAGAGCACGATCCCCGCGCTGTTCTCGCGGCCGCTGCGCGTGAGCGGACCCTGCGTCCACGCCTGCGTGAGCGGATCGTAGAGCTCGGTCCGTCGCGCGCCGTCGAGGTGGCGGTACGAGCCGACGGCGAGGACCTTTCCGTTCGGGAGCGCCAGCACCACGTGCGCGACGCGCTCGTCGGCCATCGCGGCGGTCTCGGTCCAGAGGTTCGTCGCCGGATCGTAGATCTCGGCGAACGACCACCCGACGCCGCCGCGGTAGCTGCCGACCTTGAGCACCTTCCCCGAGGGGAGCTTCGCGCTGCGAACGAACCCGGCCGGGTACTTCATCGCCGACGCCACGGGCTGGAGCGCCCACGTCTGCGTGCTCGGATCGAAGAGCGCAGTATTGCCGTTCCAACCGCTCCCCGAGCCCCCGGCCGCGAGAACCTTTCCGCTCGCGAGCTCTTCGACGAGGGACTGCTCGGTCTGGGCGTAGGGGAAGTCACCCGTCTTCGTCAGCGTCCCTGCGGCCGGATCGTAGAGCTCCGAGACCGTCGTGGCGCTGCCGAAGATCAGGACCTTGCCCTGCACCGGCGAGCTCACCGTCAGCAGGGTGCTGCGATGGAAGAGGCGCGTGACGGTGGAGCTCGGGCCGTCCGAGAAGGTGCTCGTCGCCGGATCGAAGATCTCGCTCGTCGAGAGATTGCTCACGCCATCGTATCCACCGAGGACGAGGACCTTCCCGTTCGGGAGCGCGGTCGCCGTGTGAGAGCTGCGCTTGGTCTTCATCGCGGTGACCGCGGTCCACGCGGGATCGACGACGATGGGGAACGCGAGCCCCGTCGTGTCGAGCGCAGTGCTCGCGTGGGCGACGCGCGCGCCGGCCTCGTGCTCGAGCGCCACGGTGACCGTGCGCCGCACGCCGCTCGCATCGACCGCGAACGCCGGCTCGCTCGCGAAACGCACGTACCCCTGGGCGTCGAGGAGCTCGACCCGTCCGTCGACGAGCCGCACGTCGACGAGCGCCGGACCGAGCTCGAGTCGGTAGGTCTCGACCGACGTAGCGGCAGCGTCGCGCAGCACCCGGAGATCCTCGAACCGATGGGCGTCCGCCGCGAACAGCGCGTCGGCGTGCGGCTCGGCGCCCGGGAACACGACGGCACCGTCGATGTGCGCGCCGGGGCCCGTGCGACCGACCGCGGCGATGGTGAACGACGCGCCGGAGAGGCCGCGGATGGCGATCGTCGTCGGCGAGTCTGCCGCGGGGCCGATGGTGATGTCGAGCGGCGGCGTCGCGCCCCACGCCGTCGTCACGGGTGCTCGGAGCGTCGCGAAGGGCGCGTGGCGACGCACTTCGTCGAGCACCGATCGCGCAGCGAGCGGATCGACCTCCGTCCGCGCCGGCGGAGATCGGTGCGAGCACCCGCCCGGGAGCATCGTCGAGACCAACGTGAGGGCGAGGCAGGTCGCGCGGAGGTTCACCGGCCGATTAGAGCGGATTTTTGCGCGGAAATCCCCGTGGCTACTTCTTCTTCGGGGCGGGCTTCTCGGGCGTCTTGGCGGCGGCGACGACCGTCTTCGTGATCGCGACCGGGGCGACCGTCGTCCACGTGCTCTCGAGACCG
>JBKJQC010001216.1:0-8648 GCA_046593995.1 Polyangiales bacterium | reverse complement strand
GAGTGCCCGGCGCGATCGGACGGCCGTTGACCTGGGTCCCGTTGGTCGACCCGCGGTCCTCGATGGTCACGAAGTGCGTGAACTGGGCCGGCTTCGGCTCGATGTCGACGAGAGCCTGCTCGCTCGAGACGGTCGTATCGGCGATCCCCACGTCGACGTCCGGCCGCCCCGCGCCCGCACGTCCGACCATGTTCGTCCCGATCCCGAGCGGCCAGAACGTCCCGAGCGGCTCGTACTGATACGACACGAGGAAGGCGCCGAGGGGACGCGGCGTGCGGCCGAGGGATCGCGACGGCTCTTTTGCGGGGCTCTCATCGACGAGCGTCTTCGGCCCGCGCGTCGCCGTCGGCTCGGCGAGCTCGGGCATCGTCCGCGGGGCTGCCGATTCGAGGGTTCGCCACTGCGTCGAGCCGCCGACGGCGGGAGGCTGCGTGCGGCCGACCTGGGTCGTCGGACGCGCGACCGCCACGTGCGACGCCGGGAGCGTCTCGAGATCGTGCATCGCGGCGATCGCCATCGGCATGGACATCGGCACCGACGGCGGAGCCGCACTCGGCATCGGCGGGAGGTCCACCGGCGGCGGGGCCGGAACGCCCGACGCGCGCGTGTACGGGTCGCGGGACATGTCCTCGGTCGCCGTGTGGACGACCCAGGTCCCGCACTCGCTGCAGAAACGCGCGTGTGCAGCTACCGTGGCGCGACACCGAGAGCACGAGGTCACGGGGCGCCGAGCATAGGCGATTTCGCGTGATACCGTGATGGTGCCGTGCTGCCCGCCGATGTCCTCCGCTGCGCGTCCTGCGGCCGGCTCGCCGCACATGGATATCGCGCGTGCCCGTGGTGCGCCGCGCCGATGCCCACCGGGATCAGTGGAGCGGTCGTCGGCATCGGCTCGCAGATCGATTTCGCGTGGGCGGTCGCGCACCTCGACGCGCAGCTCGGCGAGGGCGGCATGGGTGTCGTGTGGCACGCGTGGCTGCATCCGCAGGGAGCCGGCGGCGTCCAGCCGCCGCTCGAAGCTGCGGTCAAGGTCCTGCACGCGACGTTCTCGCAGCAAGGTCGCATGCGCGATCTCTTCGCGAACGAGGCAAAGATCCTCGCGTCTCTCGCGCACCCGAACGTCGTCCGCTTCTACGGCCTCGCCGATCTCGGCGCACGGTACGGCACCTCGGGCGCGCTCGCGATCGCGATGGAGTTCGTCCGCGGCGAGACCCTCGGCTCGCTCATCGACCGGAAGGTCAAAGAGGCCGAGACGAAGCGGCAGCAGTCCCCCGGCGTGCGCGTGCTCCCGTGCCTCCCCTTCGATCGCGCTTGGCACTATTTCCAGCAGCTCCTCGGAGGTCTCGCTGCGACGCACGCGCTCGGGATCGTCCACCGCGACGTGAAGCCGGACAACGTGCTGCTCCGCACCGACGGCGTCGCGAAGCTGACCGACTACGGCATCGCCCGCATCCCCGAGACGGTCGCGAAGAGCACCGGCAACATGATCGCGGGGACCGTCGCGTACATGAGCCCGGAGCAGATCCAGGGGAAGGCGCTCGACGGGCGGAGCGATCTCTACGCCGCGGGCGTGGTGCTGTTCGAGCTGCTCACCGGGCGCCTGCCCTTCCTCACGGAAGATCGGAGCGACTGGCTGGTCGCCTGCGACCACGTGCAGAACCCGCCGCCGCCGCTGCGCAAGTTCCTCCCGCAGGCCCCTTACGAGCTCGACCTCTTGATCGCGAAGGCGCTCGCGAAGGAGCCGGGGGAGCGCTTCCAGAACGCCGTCGAGTTCGGAGACGCGTTCCGCACGACGCTCGGCATGGCCGCCGACGCAGGCTGGCGCGCGCAACAGCAGCTCGCGCAGCAGGCCGGGATGTACGCGAGCCAGATCGCGATCGGCGGCGCCCCCGCCGACAGCCTCGCGCTGCAACAGGCACGACAGGCGGTGGCCGACGCGTACGGTCGGCGCTGAAGGTCAGGCCGCCGCGGAGGCGTTCGACCGACGCGCGACCTCGCGCGCGACGAACTCACTCAGCTCTTCGAGGTCGATCGGCTTCTTCAGGAGCGGCACGTCGTAGCGGCGCGCGACCTCCGCGGCGTCGATCGCGGCGGAGACGATCACCGTGATCGGTCGCCGCGGACCGAGCGCGCGAACGGTCTCGAGGAGCGACTCCGCGCGGCCGTCGGGGAGCATCAAATCGACGATGAGGATCGCGGGGGCGCGCGCGGCGAGGGACGCCGTCGCCTCGTCGAGCGTCGCCGAGACGTCGACTGCGTAGCCGTCCATCACCATGCACTCGCGCATCGTCTCGCGCAGGACGTCGTCGTCCTCCACCACCAGGAGGGCGAGACCGTCGGAGAACGGATCGGCGATCATCGGCCGCACAGGCTAGCACCCGACCGGGCGCCTCGCATTCTGCGCGCTTGGGACTAGAGTCTGCCCACGATGTCGCCTCTGCACGTCTATGTGCACTTCCCCTGGTGCCTCGAGAAGTGCCCGTACTGCGACTTCGTCAGCTTCAAGACGACGCGGGACCAGATCCCGCATGCGGCGTACGCCGACGCGGTCGTCCGCGAGCTCGCCGCGCGCCGCCAGTGGCTCAGCGGCCACGAGGTGACGACGATCTTCCTCGGCGGTGGGACCCCGTCTCTCTGGGAGCCGCGCGCGCTGGCCACGGTGATCGACGCGATTCGCGGCGCGTTCCCGGTCGCGAGCGATGCCGAGGTCACGGCCGAGTGCAATCCCTCGTCCCTCGATCGCGACCGCGCGAGCGGGCTCGTCGCTGCGGGCGTGAATCGCCTGTCGGTCGGCGTGCAGTCGCTCGACGACGGGTTCCTCAAGTTCCTCGGCCGTTTGCACGACGCCGAGCTCGCGCGCCGCGCGGTCGACACAGCGCTACAGGCGGCGCCGCGCGTGTCGGCCGATCTCATCTTCGCGCTCCCCGCCCAGCCGCCCGAGCGCGCCGCGCGAGACGCGGCGGAGCTCGCCGACCTCGGTCTGCGACACATCTCCGCCTACGCGCTCACCATCGAGCCCGGGACGCGCTTCGGTGAGCTCGCGCGTCGCGGCCGGCTCCCGCTCGCCGAAGACGATGCCACGTGCGACGCCTTCCTCGCGATCGAAGCCGCCCTCGCGGGCCGCGGCCTCCATCACTACGAGGTCTCGAACTACGCGGTCCCCGGGCAGGAGGCGCGTCACAACCTCGGCTACTGGCGCGGCGCCCCTTACCTCGGCCTCGGGTGCGCCGCGTATGGCTGTGGTCCGAGCGCCGGCGGAGCGATTCGCTATCGCAACACGCCCGATCCGAAGGCGTACATGGAGGCCAGCGTCGCGCCCGGCGCACCGCGCGAGGGCGACGGCATGACGAGCACGGTCGAGCCGCTCGACGCGGAGACGCTCCTGCGCGAGCGGATCATGCTCGGTCTCCGCCTCGACGAAGGACTCGACCTCGCGCGCGCATCGAGCGAGCTCGGCCTGTCTACGGAGTCGAGCTGGTCCGCACGCTCGAAGACGATCGACAGGCTCGTCCGCAATGGAGACCTGTCCGTCGAGGGCACGCGTCTTAGAATCCCTGCGCTGCGACGCCTCGCCACCGATGGCATCGCCGCGCGACTCTTCTGACTCTCACTCTCCAACTATCCAACGAGCTCGCCCACGAGTCTCCCACGCCGCGCGCCTGCTGCGACGCGATGAAAGGTCCTCACGTGCCGACTGTGAACAAGTCACTCCAGCTCCAGGTCCTCTCGTGGCTCGCGGGCCTCGCCACGCTCGGCGCCGCGCTGAAGCCGACGTTCGACACGCTCCTGTTCGCAGCGGCCTTCGTGCTCGGATCGATCCTGATGCACGTGCGCGAGCGTCTCGAGCGTATCGAGGGAGAGCCGAAGAACGCAGCGCACGAGACGATCGGCAAGCTGCTCGGCGTCGCGCTCGCATGGGGGCTCGTCGCGGCCCGTGCGTTCACCGCGCTCCCCTTGCCGGCGCGCATGAGCGCCGCCGTCTTGATCGCCGCCGCCGTCGTCCCGACCGGGATCGTCGCCGTGGAAGCGATCCTCACGATGCGCAACGCGCGTCGGGTTCGTTCGCGCGCCGCGTCCGAAGAGTGACTCTGACGCTGGGCCGTCGAAGGGCCGTGAAGGGTCAGGGGGCCGCGACGACGCGCTCGGCGCCGTCCGGCACCGTCCAGCCGTTCGTGACGTCGAGCTCTCCGCGCAGGCCCGCCGCACGCAGCGCGGGCTCGATCACCTCCGTGGAGGTGGTGCGGTACCCGGGACATCCCGCGCAGCTCCCTGCGAGATGGAGGCGCACGCCGTTCGGACGTTGCAAGACGTAGAGCACGCCTCCATCGGCCTCGACGAGCGGGGCGACGATTTCGCGCAGCGTGCGCAGAACCTGCTCCGGCAGGTCGGGAAGGTCCGGGATGCTCAAGGAACCTCGCGAAGCTAGCACGGTTCAGGTCTTCCCGATCGTCGCGAGGTCGTTGCGAGGGAAGAAGTGCGCGGAGACCGCGTCCGGACCTCTTCTCGACCTTTACGGAAGATGCCCTTCGCCGCTAGCCTGGACCGGGGTTTTTTCGCGTGGCCCGCTACCGCCTCCGGCTGCTTTTGCAGGAGTTCGACCTACCGCCAGGGGAGACCGTCCTCGGGCGTAGTCCGGAGTGCCACGTCACGATCGATGACCCGTTGGTCTCGCGCGAGCACGCGAAGATCCTCGTCGAGGGCGAGCAGGTCATCTTGCGCGACCTCGGGAGTCGCAACGGCCTGAAGCGGAACGGCGACTCCGTGCGTGGCGACGTGACGCTCGACGACGGCGATCGCATCCGCATCGGCAACCAGGAGATCGTCTTCTCGCGCGTCGTCGCGCCGAAGCGTCCGGGGCGTCCCACGGGCAGCCTCCGTCACTGCCGCAAGTGCCAGACGCCTTACGTCGCCGAAGCGCCGACGTGTCCGAACTGCGGCTACGGCCCGGGCGGCGAGGACACGCTCAGCGGCGTCGCCCCCGTCGGCAACCTCGATCGTGAGACGTGGTCGTTGCAGATGCAGGTCGAGCTCCTCGAGAAGGCGCTCTCGCTCGGACGGCACGTCGACGCCGATCGCGTGCTCGGACGCGTCGCCGTCGCGGTCGACGAGCGCATGACCGCCGGGATGACGGTCGACGTCGTCCAGCTCGAAGGGGCGTTCCGCGGTGCTCTGCGCCTCTCGTCGGAGGTCGGCGAGGTGCAGTGGATCCGCTGGGTGCTCGGCACATTGCAGCGGCTCGGCCATCCGCCGTCGCCCGAGATCGCGAATCAACTCGCCGCGGTCGCGCCCATCGTGCTCGATGCCGTCGCCGATCAGCTCGAAGAGTTGGTGGGCGCCACCTCGGCCAAGGCAGGGAGCCTCGACACCAAGGGACTGACGTCCTTGGCGACGCTGTCCGCGCTCCGCGATCGTCTACGCATCCAGCGCCATGGGCCGACCCCGAACGTCGGGAGCTCTTGATCGATGCGGTTCCGGCTCCGTTACCTGAAGCACGATCTCGAGCTCTCGCCCGGCACCTTCTCCATCGGAAGATCGGCCGACTGCCAGCTGTCGCTCGACGATCCGCTCGTGTCGCGGCGCCACGCGGCGCTGAGCGTGAAGGAAGACACCGTCACCATCGACGACGCCGGGAGCCGCAACGGTGTGCTCCTCAACGGCGTGCGCATCGAGGGGCCGACGCGCCTCGAAGACGGCGATCGCATCACCATCGGCGCGCAGGAGATGACGGTCTCGGTCGTGTCGGACGTCGACATCGGCAAGCGGACGATGCGCGCGACGCCGGCGAGCCACGGTCCGGTGACGCTCGTGACGATGCCGGTCGCGCAGCCGCTCTCGCCGCAGCGCGATCCGGTGGTGATCTCGGAGGAGTCGACGATCGCGCGCCCGAAGCGCGGCGAGGCCCTCAAGCTGCTCGGCGGTGTCGCCGACAAGGCGCTCGCCCTCGGCAACCCCGAGAGCGCCGAACGTCTCCTGCAAGGTGGCCTCGCGGAGCTGATGAGCGACGTACGCGGTGGCCGTTCCATCACCACAGAGTCCGCGGAGATTGCGGCGCGCTTCGCCGCGCGCCTCGCGTCCGGAACGGGCAAGGGGAGCTGGGGCGACTACGTCGTCGAGCTCTACGACCGTCTGCAGCTCGTGCCGCCCGCGCCGATCGTCGACGAGCTCTACGTCGCTGCCCGCAAGATGCGCGCGTTCGATCTCGCGCGCTACCGCGAGTACCTCGAGCGCATCCGCGGCCGGCAGCAAGAGCTGACGCCGACCGAGCGGTTCGTGTTCCAGCGGCTCGAAGGTCTCGAGCGCATCCTCGCCGCGCGCTAGTAGGAAGCCTCCCGCCGCGCTGCGCGCGGCGGGACATTTTCCCTCCCCCGCCCCCTCCCGGGAAGCCCGGGAGGGGCTCCTTCCGACGCACGTCGCTTGCGACGCTCCGAGCGTCTGCACGTGCATTCGCCGGTGAACGGCTGCGCACCAACCTCGCGAACGCGTGCGCGGACCGAGCCACGCACGCCACGATGACGTGCGTCGGAAGGAGCCCCTCCCGCCGGCGGGAGGGGGCGGGGGAGGGTAATTTCGCGCCGCGCGTCAGCACGGCGCGGTGTGCAACAGCCTAGCCGTCAGCGCTTGAAGTCGGCGACGAGCGCTTCGCACGCCGAGTACGGGTCGCGCACGCCCTCGGATACGTCGCGGAGGGCGCTCTCGAGCTGGTCTCCGAGATCGGAGAACGCGGCCTCGATGAGCGTGTCGCGGAAGAGGGCGAGGAGCTGCTCGCGCTTCTGACGTGCGCGCCGGACCTTCCCCTGCTCCGTCTCGAGCCACGCGCGGTGCAACGCGATCGCCTCGACGAGCGGCGCGATGCCCTCGTTCTTCGCCGCCACCGTCTTCAACACGGGCGGTGACCACGTGCCGTCGTCGACGTCGTGGACCACGGGAGCTGCGCCGTGGACCACGTGCGCGCGCGGGATCGCGCGTCGGCTCGCGGCGATCTCGCGTCCGAGCGCGATCATCGACTCGAGGTGTCGCACCTGCGCATCGGCGCCCTCGCGATCGGCCTTGTTCACGACGAACACGTCCGCGATCTCGAGGATGCCGGCCTTGTTCGCCTGAACGTCGTCGCCCCCACCGGGAGGCACGACGACGACCGTGGTGTGCGCCGCGCGCGTGACGTCGAGCTCGTCCTGGCCGACGCCGACGGTCTCGACGAGGATCACGTCGCAGCCGTACGCATCGAGCACGTTGGCGACGTCGATCGCGGAGCGGCTCAGTCCGCCGAGCGCGCCGCGGGTCGCGACCGATCGGATGAAGACCTGATCGTCGGTGAAGTGGCGCTGCATCCGGATGCGATCGCCGAGGATTGCGCCGCCGGAGAATGGGCTCGTCGGATCGACCGCGACGACCCCGACCTTCTTCCCCTGCTTACAGTACGCGTCGATCATCCGATCGACGAGCGTCGACTTGCCCGCGCCGGGCGTGCCGGTGACGCCGATCCACGCCGCCTTTCCGAGGTGCGGGTGGAGGTCCTTGAGGATCTGCACGTGATCGCGTGCGCGGTCGTCGACCAGGCGCATCACGCGTGCGGCGGCGCGGAGCTCGCCGTCGAGCACGCGTTGGGCGAGAGGATGCATGGCTGTCCGCGCCCTATAGCGCGCCTACAGCACGGCGCCGCAGCCGTTCTGCGCCTTGGTCACCACGAACTGCGCGGTCTCCTCGCGGCCGCCTTCCCACTTCGTCTGCACGATGACGAGGAGGTCGTCGCCCGACGGGAGCACGGTGACGTAGCCGGCGGACGCGATGCGCCGATCGGTGAACTGCACCGAAGGGCTCACCTGCGCCGAGAGGACGGTCGTCGAGGCCTTGGGTTCCGACGAGATGGCGTACGGGACGCCGGAGCGAAGCGTCGGGAGCTCGATCGAGAGGAACACGCCGGCCGCCGCGGGGGACTCGTCGGTGTTCGCGACCTTCGCGGTCGGCGGCAGGTCGGATCTGCCATCCCAGGCGACGATCAAGCAACGCTTGCCGTCGATGGTGGTGATCCGCCGCGCGATGGCGTGATCCGGCCGGACGCAGAGCCCGCCGACGCACTGCGTGGCATGGGGAAAGTCTACCGTCTTCGGAGCTGGTGGGCCTCCACAGGCGGCACCCGCCGTGGCGAGGGTCGCCAGTAGCACGAACAAAAGCCGGCCGATCACGGCGCCATCCTACTCGAACCCATCGGGATTGCTGCGCGCGACCGGCGCTCCTACGAGTCCGCCATTCCCGAGACGTGGCTCCGGTCACGGCGAGGGAGCGTTTCGAAAATCACAGGGAGAGCCGCGATGACGACGTGGAAGGAGCCTTCGCTCGAGCAAGTCGACCCGGAGATCGCGCGTCTGATCCATGACGAGGAGCGGCGCGAGGCACGCACCATCCGGCTCATCGCCAGCGAGAACTACGCGTCGCGCGCCGTCCTCGAGGCGAGCGGCTCGTGCCTGACGAACAAGTACTCCGAGGGGTACCCGGGCAAGCGCTACTACGAGGGGCAGCAGGCGATCGACCCGATCGAGGAGCTCGCGCAGAACCGTCTCAAGACGCTGTCCGGCGCCGAGCACGCGAACGTCCAGCCCTACAGCGGCAGCCCCGCGAACCTCGCGGTCTACCTCGCGTTCTGCAAGCCC
>JBKJQC010001129.1:0-3668 GCA_046593995.1 Polyangiales bacterium | reverse complement strand
CGGCGGGGAATGGAGATCCCGTGACCAAAGTAGCTTCCATCGATCGCCTTGTCGATCTCGTAGACCCGTTCATTGATGCGATCGTCGAACGCGCCGCGGTGCGGCTCGCCGCCGCCGCGTCCGCCGACGTTGCGTGGTACGACCAGAGCACGAGCCCCCTCGGAAAGCGCGCGCACCTCGACGCGGCACGGCGCCAAGCGTTCCCCGCGTACAAGGTCGGGCGGCGAGTGCTCGCGAAACGCGTGGACGTCCACGAGTACATCGCGTCGCGTCCCGCGCACGCTGCCCCCCACATCAGCACGGCGAGCGACTCCGACGACCGAGCATTACTCGCAAAGGCGGGCGTGCGTCTGCGGAGGACGCCGTGACCACGCCCATGGACCGACGGTACCGCATGAGCGCGCGAGAGTGGCTCGATGCGCAACCCTGGGATCTCTTCGTGACGGTGACGTTCCGCAGGCGTGTGGACGCCATTGATGCGGAATCGGCGTTCCTCGGAGGCGCACGCACGCTCGCCCGCGCGACCGCCACGCACATCCGAACCGCGTTCGCCGCCGAGCAGCATCTGGCGGGGGGTCACCACGTGCACGCCGTCATCGCGGGATGCACGGCCGAACGACTCGACCGCGGTGCGGTGAAGCAAGCGTGGGGCGCGTACGGCTTCGTTGACGTGCGCTTCTACGAGCGCAGCATCACGGCGGGCAGGGGCGCCGCCTGGTACATGACCAAGTCGTCGCCGCTTGCGAGCTTCACCGCGTGCCCGCGTTGTCGCATCTGCCGGCGTGATCGGTGCCGCTACGACGGCGACCGACTCGTGCGCATCGCCGAATAGTGAACATAGCGCGGGGTCACGGGGCGTCGGGTGCTTGGCATCGGACGCTTCGCCGCGCGGTCTCTGTCCTGCCAGAGGGCGCCTGCGGCTCTCGTATTAATAATTTTTGCGCCGCTACTCTACGGGCTCGCAGGGATCGGCCAGGACGCTGAGGGCTATCAGCCCCTTCACCGTCGCCTTCACCGTGAGCGAGTCGCCCTTCTCCAATCCGCCGACCCTCTTGGTGAAGCGATCGTCCACGAAGCAGTGGAGCGTCGGATGCTCGAAGGGCTCGTTGCCCTTCCCCAGCTCGACGTAGATGCGATCGGTGAAGTCCTTTTTTACCTCTCGGACGACGCCCGTCAGCTCCAGCGCCTTGTCCTTGTACGTGGCGTCGCCCTTCACCTCGTTCCCCTTGTACGTGCTGAGGACGTCGGCGATGTCGGCTTCCTCGGTGGCGACCTTCGCGAACTTGGACGCATCGAGGAACTTGTAGCGTTCCTCCTCGGCTGCGGTGAACGCGCCCTCCGGCTCCTGCCGGTACAGCACCGCGCCGAGCCAAGTCAGCGCCAGATACTCGCTGGCTAGGTAGTGCCGAAGCAGCGGCTTACCCTTGTGCCAGCGAACCGGACCCTCCCGACGCCCGGCGATGAGCGCACGGATGTACTCGGGCTTCGTTCGGTTCGCGACGACCGCCAGCGCCGAATAGTCGTGAACGGGCTTCCCCTTCTCCCACTTCGTCCAGGTCCCGAGGTTCGGCTCCGTCTTCGTTGCTGCGAGGTGTTCGCGGAACCGCCTGTCAAATTCGGGAGGGAACGCACTCGTGCGACTGAAGTAGAAGAACACTTCCCTGCTGGCGTCGTCGAGTTTGTGCTTCTTCGCTTCGTCGACGATGTGCGCGCCCAGCTTGATCTTCGTCCCCGTCTCCTCAAGGTTCGCGATCATCTCGGACGTGGCGGTCAGCATCGCGTTGAGCGCGACGCGATGCCCGGGCTCCCACGCCGCGAGGTATGCGGGAGCGGACAGCGCGGCGCTCATCTTCGCCTCGTCAACAGGGAACCCCCAACCGGGAGGTTCTGCCGGGAGCGGAGACTTGGCCGGTGCCTTGGGCGACGCCGCACTCGGCGGTGCGGGCGCAACGGACGTCTGTTCGGGCGTTGGCTTCGCGTTCTGACACGCGGCGACCGGAAGGAGCATCACGGCGACGATGAGAGAGCGCACCTGCATTAGTCCTCTATAGGAGACTCCGCGAAGGGCGGCCACCGGTACGCCCGCCGACAGTGGACGCGCTGCACCGGAGACTCGTGACCCGGATCCGCGCCTTGGCCGCAGAGCGGAGCATCGCCGTCACACACCTGCCGGATCGCGCCGGGGTGTCTCGCTCCCACTTCTTCAACGTGATGGGGGGGCGGAAGTCGCCGACCCTGCGCTGGATCGGACTCATAGCCGACGCGCTCGAAGTCGACGCCGCCGACCTGATACCGAAGCGGCGACCGTGATCCGCCAGGGATAGCGGCGGCGGGTTTTCTTGGACGGAGTGACTGCCGAAATCCAGGAGGTGGATAGGCCAACGCGCGCGCGTGAGGGCGCCCGCTCCCGAGGGTCGGCCGACTGGGCGGGGACCGTGTGACGCCACCAAGGACGCGGGTGCCGCGACGCGTGCCGCGGGGGACGTGGTGTCACGGTCGGGACGAAGGCTTTTAGGAAGCGGCGAAGTGCGCATTTCAGGCTTTCTCGACGCTCTGACGGCCCGCGGGCCCTCCTACGCTCGATCGGCGGTCCACGGGCCTCTGGCGGGCGCACGTTCGACCCACCCCCTTAGGTCGTGCCGCCGGATCGCGTGCACCAACTGAGACCTCGAGATTCCTGAGCGAACAGCGCACGCAACCCGCTTCTAAGCGAAGCGTGTTAGCTTAGGTTAGCCATGGAAGCGAAGAGAGCCTGCGTCATTGCGGGGGTCAGTTACAAGGTCGCGGACTACTGGGCTCGCGAGGCGGGGATCGCGCCGACGACCGTGGCACGTGGCAAGGGCAGCCGTCGCGCCTACAACTTCGCCGACGTCGTGGGCCTGCGCCTCGCCGTCCGCATGCGCGACGCGTCCATCCCGCTCGCTGTGATCGCTACCGCGGTAGCGCATGTTCGACAGCGGCGGGGGCTTGGCGGTCCCAACGCTCGCCTGCCCGGCGTGTGGCTGGCGGTGTCGAGCGATTCGGAGCGCGTGTTCGAGGTTCGCGAAGGGGAGAGCATGCCGCGACCGCGCACTAATGCAGGATCGACGCTGCATCTCGCGCCGCTTGGCGCCGTGGTCGCTGAGGTCGCCGCCCTCTTCGGTGCAGGTGAGACCGTGGCGGTGGCGCCGTCGCGTCCTGCGCGTCCTGCGCGTCCTGCGCGTCCGATGCCCGCCGGACGACGGTACCGGTGACGAGATGCTTCGCAAGGATGCGGGGCAGGTGTTCGGACGTCGTCTCGCTGCGGCGCTCGGCGCGGCGCCTCCGCGCGAAACGGAGCGCGCGCTCGAAGGAATCGTCACCCTATGGCCGACCGACTGGCGCATCTCCGATGAGGGCGAAGAGCTGTCGATCCCGTGGTCGACGCTTTTCGACGACTTTCGGCGGCGCCGGTACTTTCGCGGGGCGCGGATGCAGAGCGGCTGGACCGCGGCCGTATTCTCTCCTCGGTTGCGGATCGGGGGCAACCTTCGCGGAGCGTCCGCGCTGATCGCCGGGGTCGACTCCTCCGCCGGGGTCACCGTCGCCGACGCCGCGCGACTCTTCGCGCCGTGGTACGGGTTGCTGCACACCGACGCCGACCACCGACGCGGCCGCACCTCGCTGCGCGTGATCCTGCCATTCCGCGA
>JBKJQC010000935.1:0-4223 GCA_046593995.1 Polyangiales bacterium | reverse complement strand
CCCGCGAGGAGGTGACGGAGCGCCTCCTGCCCCGACGACGCGCGCACCAGCGGCTGCCGGAGCGGCTCGAGCACCGCCTCGAGCGAGAGCAGGTTCTCGGGGCGATCGTCGACCATCAGGATGGGGGCGGTGCCGTTCTCCGCGGAGCCGTCCCCCATCGCCATGTCGCTCGGATGCCGGTGGGACACATGCGTTCGGGTCTCGCGGCAACCTCGACGCGGCGACCGCTGAAAACACATCAGGCAACGGCGGCGTCCGGGCGGCGTCCGAAAGGTAGCCCGTGCGCACATCCACTCATCCCCGTACTCGCGCCGCGCTGGTCGTCGAAGACGACGCCACCATTCGCGACACCGTGGCCGCGCTCCTCGAGGACGAGGGGTTCGAGGTCACGACGGCGACGACCCTGGCGCGCGCTCGCCATGTCCTGTTCGAGTCGAAGCATCCGGTCTCGGTGGTGCTCCTCGATCTCTCGCTCGCCGACGGCGACGGGGCGCCACTGGTGGAAGAGCTACATCGGGCCGGCGCGCGGAGCCCTGCGCTCGTGCTGCTCTCGGCCTCACCCCAGCGGCTCATCCCTCTCGCGACGACGTTCGCCGTACCCTACGTGATGAAGCCGTTCGACGTCGGCGTGCTCGCGACGACGGTGGCCGTGGCGAACGACCAGCGCATGCAGCCCCATCAAGGCGCGCACTGACGGTCAACGCCACAGCGCGTAGAGGTAGACCGCCGAAGCCGTGAACATGAGTGCGTCGATGCGATCGAGGATCCCACCGTGGCCGGGGAGGATCGCGCCGCTGTCCTTGATCCCGGTCGAGCGCTTGAGGAGCGACTCTGCGAGGTCGCCCGCCTGGCCGAGCGCGCCGCCGGCGATCGCGAGCGGGATCGCGTGCAGCAGCGGCAGGTGACCGTTCAGGTAGTGGACGCTCGCCCACACGCCGCCGAGAACGGAGCCGAGGAGCCCCCCGATCGCGCCCTCGACCGTCTTCTTCGGCGAGACTGCCTCGTAGAGCTTGTGCTTCCCGAAGAAGCGACCGGCGAAGTAGCCGCCGGTGTCGCTGAACCACGAGAGCATGAGCGCGAGAAGCACGAACCCCGCGTTGTAGTCGCGGCGCAGGATCCCGAGCAGCGTGAGCGGGATCGCGCAGTAGAGCGGGCCGAAGGCGAAGGTCGCCGCGCGGAGACCGGCGGTCTGGATGTCGCCGAGGCGGAGCAGCGGGAACAAGAGGCCGGCGACCGGCACGACGATCAGGACCGTCGCCCACACCTTGGGGCTCGAGCCGCCGAGATAGATCGCACCGCTCACCGACCACGTGAGCGCGACGCCGAGCCAGCGGGTGACTTTGTCACCCTGCGACACCATCCCGAAGAGCTCGTAGGCAGCGACGGCGGTCGCCGCGAGGACCAGCGCGTAGAAGCCGTAGTGGGGGACGATGTACAGCAGCGCATAGATCGCCGGTACGGCGACGACGGCCACCAACAAACGCGCCGTGAGGTTCGACACCTTAGATCCGGGCGGTGGCTTCGTTGCCGCCGACGGCGACAGGAGCTCGCGCCGGCTTTCCCACGCGTCCGAAGCGACGTTCGCGTTGCTGGTACGAAGCGATCGCGGCATGGAGATCCTCCGTCCCGAAGTCCGGCCACAGCCGGTCCGAGAACACGAGCTCCGCGTACGCGAGGCCATAGAGAAGGAAGTTCGAGATCCGCTGCTCGCCACCGGTCCTGATCACGAGATCGGGATCTCCGACGGCGAGCGAAGGCATCCGGACTCGGAGCGCGTCGGGCGTGATGTCCTCCGCGCGCAGCCGGCCCGCCTTCACGTCGTTCGCGAGCTCGCGTGCAGCGAGCGCAATCTCTTCGCGGCCGCCGTACGAGAGGGCGAGGGTGAGGGTCATCTCTTCGTTCGTGGCGCTCTCGCTCCGGAGCGGATCGAGCACTGCACGTACGAAGCCCGGCAGGCGTCCCAGGCTGCCCCCGGCCTGGAGACGGATGCCGTTGTTGAGGATTTCGCCGCGTTCGCTGAGGAGGAAGTCCTCGAGGAGAGCCATCAAGGCGGAGACCTCGTCCTCGGGCCGCTGCCAGTTCTGTTCGCTGAACGCGTACACGGTGAGCGCGCGAATCCCGAGGCGTCGCGCGCTGCGCACGATGCGACGCACCGACGCGGATCCGGCCTTGTGCCCTTCGGAGCGCGACAGCCCGCGTAGCTGCGCCCAGCGGCCGTTGCCGTCCATGATGATGCCGATGTGACTCGGCAACCCTCGCAACTCGACCACGGATCCGGAGAGCGGTTTCTCTGTCACGGCGATGCCCTGTCGCGGGGGAAAACTCAGGAAAACCGGGCGCGAACGCGAATAGCACGCGAGGCGCGCGCGTTCCAGAGACGGCCCCTCGCCGGGTGTCTCGCGGGTTCTTCGAAGGGTCCACGACGTCTTTCACGTGGGGGAGAACGCTGCTTCCGCTTTGGCGTCTTCCTTCGCGTCTTCGTTTGGCGTCTTCCTTTGGCGTCTTCAGGGCCCCGGGCTATCGGGGGGCCGTGCGCGGGTTCTCGACGAAGCTCGCGGTGCTGTTCGGGGCGATCTGCGGCTGCACGCCCGCGCGCACCGTGCCCGCGCTGCCGCACCTCGAGGCGTCGGAGTTGTCGGTCGATCGCGTCGCGCACGTCGCCGTGCGCGCGCCGACCGGCGCGGTGAAGCAGACGCTCTCGATCCTCGTGCGCGACGAGATCAGCGGCAAAGGGTTCGAGGGGCGCGGCGTCGTCGCGGTGCGACCTCGCTCCGCGCTGCGCATGATCCTGCTCGGTCCCGGCGGCACGACCGCGATGGACGTGTGGATCCGCGGGAAGCCGGGCGGCTGGGAGGAGTTCCGCGTCTCCATCCCCGCGCTCGGCCGCGTCGTGCGCGGCGATCCATCGACGCCGCGCGCGCAGCTGCGCGGGATGCCGGTGGAGCTCTTGTGGCGGTGGATCGTCGATCCCTTCGGCGGCGCGCTGGTGCACGCGCGTCGCGGGCTCGTGCGCGCGGACGGGACCGTCACCCAAGGCGATGGGCTCGTCGCGTGGGTCCTGCGCGGTCACACGATGGAGGTGCGCACGCGCTTCGGACCGGTCGACGCACCGGAGGCCCAGGGGTGGTGGGTCGAGCGCGGCCGAGTGACCGGGACCGTGTCGGGCACCGAGGCGCGTATCGCGGGGACCGACGCGCTGTTCCCGGTGGTGGTGGTCTACCGCTCGTACGATCCACCGATGTCGGTGCGGGTCCAGGGTGAAGCGACCGAGCTCGCGACGATCCCTTCTTCCACGTTCGAGGACCCGGACCGCTAACATGGGCGGTGAATGGTCGACGTGATTGCGATCGGCGCGGTGAGCCCGCTCGGTGTGGGTGATGCTGCTTGGTCGCTCGGTGCGGTCGGTGCCGCCGCGCCGGAATGCATCCGCGAGGACGCGACGTTGCGCGAGGCCGGCCTGAAGAAGCCGTGGGCGGCGCGCGCTGACGTGAAGCGCGACACGGATCCGGCGACGACGCTGGTGCTTTCGGCCCTCGCGCAGCTCGAAGGGAAGATCCCGGTCGGGCGCGTCGGCGTCGCCATCGGGACCTCGAGCGGTGGGATGGCGACCGCGGAGCGCTGGTTCACCACGCGCGACGCGGTCTACGCCGACGGCGCGACGTACCACGCGCCGTTCCGCGCGGTGCTCGCGCGCATGACGTCGCTCGGGCACCACGTCGTGCGCACCACGCACCCCGTGACGGCGTGCTCGGCGTGGGCGATCGCGATCGGGCTCGCGATGCGCTGGCTCGAGGCCGGTGAGGTCGATCTCGCGATCGCCGGCGGGTACGACGCGCTGACCACGTTCGTCGCCGCAGGATTCGAGGCGCTCGGCGCGACGACCGCGACGCTCCCTCCGCGTCCGTTCCGCCTCGGTCGTGACGGTATGGCGCTCGGCGAGGGTGCGGGGTTGTTCTTGTTGGTGCGGAAGAGCGGCAAGGCGCTCGCGCACCTCTCGGGGTTCGGCGCCTCGGGCGACGCGGTGCACCTGACGGCCCCCGATCGCGAAGCGGGGGGGCTGTCGCGTGCGGCGCGCAGGGCGCTCGCAGGCATCGATCCGGCGACGATCGATCTCGTTTCCGTGCACGGCACGTCGACGGCGTTCAACGATCCGATGGAGAGCAAGGCGATCGCCGCTGCGCTCGGGCGCGACGTCGGCGCGGTCGAGGTGCACGCGGGGAAGG
>JBKJQC010000860.1:0-11114 GCA_046593995.1 Polyangiales bacterium | reverse complement strand
GGCGCGCGCGGTGGCTCGTCGTCTGAACGAGCTCGGCATCCGTCACGTGCTCGTCGGCGGTCTCGCAGTCGGTGCGCATGGCTTCCCGCGCGCGACGAAGGACGTCGACTTCCTCGTCGGCCCGGAAGCGTTCGAGCATCACGCCGGCGGGTTCGTCACGATGAAGCCTGGGCTTCCGGTCGGCTTCGAGGGCGGGATCCTGGTGGACTATCTGCTGCCCCGAGAGGACGAGCACTTCCTCGTGGCGGCGAGCTTCGACCAAGGTGAAGTCGCGCCCATCGCGGTGCTGGTGTACCTGAAGCTGAAGTCGCCGCGCGCCAAGGATCGCGCGGACCTGATCGAGCTCGTCAAGGCGGGGATCGACGAGGGCGGCGTCACCGCGTTCCTCGACGAGCATGCAGCGCCATTGCGACGGCTGTTCGACGAGGTGGTGGCGGCAGCGCGCGCGGAAGAGGACTGAGGCTCGCTCTTGCGCCCGGACCTCGGGACGTGGCGCAAGATGATCGCGATCGGGCTGCCGTCGGGCGCGGAGTTCCTGTTGATGTCGGTGACCATGGCTTCGTCTACGTGATGGTGATCGCGACGCCATCATTCGCTCAGGGTGCTTCGACGAGCGGCTCGCGTTGCAGACGCCTATCGAAGGAAACCAAGGCCCGGCAGCCGGAAGCCGCCGACAGGGCGACGATGAGGTGGTCGGAGAAGCCGGCCTTGCCGGACGCGTACGCGGCGAGCGCTGCGCGCACCTCGGTGGTCGCGTCGCACGTGAACGGCTCCGTCGACAGGAGCTGTCCGATGGCCGAGCCGATCGCCGCGCGATCGTAGTCGTACGCCGACTCGAGCACCCACGCGAGCTCGGCGAGAACGACGGTCGTGAGCAGCACGTCTTCGCCCGCGGCACGGGCAGCGGTGATCCGTGCCAGTGCCCTCCGCTGCTGCGGGAGATCGTCGGAGACGAGCAAGCGTACGAGGACGTTGGTATCAACGCCGATCACGGGCGGTCCGGAGCTTCGCCCGGACCGCCGCGTCGAGCTGCTCGAGCGTGCGGTGAGTCGCGGGCTTTCCGAGGACCCCGACGAGGTCCTCCAGCCGGCCCTTTGCCTTGCGGACCACGCACGAGCCGTCGGGAGCGGTCGACCACTCGAGGCGGTCGCCTTGCTCGATCTTCATCGCGCTGCGAACAGGTTCCGGGATGACGATCTGGCCCTTGGAGCTCACCCGCGATGTCGCGCTGGCCTGCTTCATCTTACCGATTGTAAGCCGCGTGTCCGGTCCGTCAATGCGGCTACGCGCAAGCATGATCGCCGAAACCCGGTGGTCGAGATGCGCGCGAAGGTGTCGACGTGCCGTTGTCGCGCGAGGCTACATCGCTCGTTCGGACGACGCAGACCATTGCCGCCGCGGCGTAGCGCTGCGTAGGCCAGCTCGAGTCGACGTGGCACCCGCATGAGCCCGACCTCACTTCGGTGAAGGTGCCCCGCCCCGCAGCTTGACCGCTAGGGAGAGTACATCATACTCATGCCATGAGTATGCGGCTCCAGGTCATCATGGACGAGCGGGAGCTCCGCGAGATCCAGCGAATCGCGCGTCGCCGCGGCGTCACCGTGGCCGAGTGGGTCCGTACGGTCCTCCGCGCAGCGCGCCAGCAGGAGCCGCAGGGCGATACTGGGCGGCGGCTCCAGGTGGTGCGAGCAGCGGCACAGAACGCCTTCCCCACGGCCGATATCGACCAGATGCTCGCCGAGATCGAGCGGGGCTACGGCGGCGGAGGCCCATGATCCTGGTCGACTCGAATGTCCCGATGTACCTGGTCGGCGCGGCGCATCCGCACAAGATCGACGCGCGGCGCATGTTGGAGCGCTGTTTGAACGACCAAGAGAAGCTCGTCACCGACGTCGAGGTCCTGCAGGAGATCCTGCACCGCTACGTGGCCATCGGTCGACGTGACGCGATCCAGCCTGCGTTCGACGCCCTCCTCGGCGTGGTCGACGAGGTCCTCTCCATCGAGGTGGAGGACGCGAATCGCGCGAAAGAGATCGTACTCGGCAACCTCCGACTGTCTGCGCGCGATGCGCTGCACGTCGCCGTCATGCAGCGGCACTCGATTCGGCGGATCCTCACGTTCGACGCAGACTTCGATGGCGTTCCCGGGCTGATCCGAGTCCGTGCGTAGAGCCGAGCGACCGCCATCGCGTTCGTCATGGTCAATATGGTTGCGATACATAATGTCACTCATGCATAATGTGTCGCGATGGCACGCCTCCCCTTCCTCAATCGCGCCGCGGAGCTCGAACGCATCCGCAAGCGGCTGAGGGGCCGGAGTCCGTCGCTGATCGTCCTCTACGGTCGTCGGCGCTGCGGAAAGTCGCGGCTCGTCGAGGAAGCGCTCGAGGACCGGCCGAGTGTCTACTTCCTCGCCGACCAACGCGAGGCTCCGCTGCAGCGACGTGCGCTTGCCAAGGAGATCGCGCGGCTGATCGCTGGCTTCGATCGCGTGGAGTACCCGGGCTGGGACGAGCTCTTCGAGCGTTTCCGCGCGGACGCGCCGCGAGGCGCGGTGCTCGCGCTCGACGAGCTGCCGTTCCTCGTCGAGCGCGCGACCGAGCTGCCGAGCATCCTCCAGAAGCACGTCGACTCCGTGCGGGCTCCCATTCATCTGATTCTGTGCGGCTCTTCCCAGCGGATGATGCTTGGCCTCACGCTCGACGCGAACGCGCCGCTGTACGGCCGTGCGCAGGAGCTGATGCGCATCCTTCCGCTCGGGATCGAGGAAGTCCCACGCGCGTTTCGCATCCGCGATCCCGTCGCGTGCTTGCAGCTCTTCGCGTTCTACGGCGGCGTCCCGCGCTACTGGGAGCTCGCGCGCGATCAGCCCGATGCGCTCGCCTCCCTCGAGCGGCATGTGTTCGATCCCCTGGGGGTGCTCCATCGCGAGCCGGAGCGGCTTTTGAGCGACGATCTCCGCGACCAGGTGCAGGCCGCGTCGGTGCTGTCGCTCGTCGGACAGGGGTGTCACCGGTCGTCCGAGATTGCCGGTCGGCTCGGCGTCCCCGCGACCTCACTCGCGCGCCCGCTCGCGCGCCTCGTGGAGCTCGGGTTTCTCGCACGGGATACGCCCTTCTCGGCGGCTCCGCGCGACTCGAAGAAGTCGCTCTATCGCGTCGCCGATCCGTTCCTGCGGCTCTGGTATCGGTGCGTCCAGCCGAACGCGTCGCGCCTCGAGTCCGGGTCGGTGCGCGACGTGCTCCGGGAGATGAAGCAGGAGCTCGACCAACACGTCGCCGAGGTGTGGGAACAGCTCGCGCGCGAGCGCCTCCCGAGGCTCACCATCGACGGGAGCCGGTTCGAGGTCGGCGCGCGATGGTGGGGTGGCGGCCTCGACGGGAAGCCGCTCGAGCTCGACGTCGTCGCGAACGCGGTCGACGAGCGCGACACGGTGCTGGTGGGAGAAGCGAAGCTCCGATGCTCGAGGAGCGACGTCGACCAGCTCCTCGCGCAGCTCGTCGCGAAGGCCAGCCGCTGTCCCGTTCTCCAGGGCAAGAAGCTTCGGTACGTCGTCTTCGCTGCGAGGGCGGAGCGTCATCCGTCGGTGATCACCGCCGGTGAGGTGATCCACGCACCGCCGCCCCGCGACAAAGCGCGCAAGGGATAGGCGGTGATCTCGTCGGCCGGCGGCGCGGTGACGAAACAGAGAGCATCACCGATCGCCGCGTCGCGCGCTCACTCGTCGTCCGCGACCTCGCGCGGGGGTCCCCACACGTTCTGCAGCTCGAGCTCGATCGCGTCGAAGGGCTCGGCCCGCACTGTCGCGCCTCCCGCGTGCGCCTGGACCAAGAGCCAGTTTCCGTGGTGGAGGCGATAGATCTCGAGCGACTGGAGGACGGGCTCGAGGAGCCATAGATGTCCGACGCCGTGCGCTGCGTAGAGCGGCATCTTTTCGCTCCGATCGGTCGCGGCGGTGCGCTCCGAGAGCACCTCGCAGATCCAGTCGGGTGCGATCGGGTACGGACCGACGCGTGGCTCTTGGAATCGCTCGGTGCGCCAACCCGCCAAGTCGGGGACGCGCAGCTCGGTGCCGAACCGAACGCGAGGCCCGTCGCGAAAGATCCAGCCGCCGGGCCCGCCGCGTCCCCGGCTGAACGGCCCGGTCAGCTCGTAGCCGAGCTCCGACTGTGCAGCGACGTGCGGCGGGTTCGGCCTCGGGTTCAGCCGAATCTCGCCCGCGACGATCTCGCCCACGTGCTCGTCGGACACCTCGGCGAGCGCACGCCACAGCTCCTCGAACGATCGTTTCTCGGGGCGCTGCGCCGCGACCATGATGGAAGCATAGCGCGCTCTGTTCCATCCAGCGGTCGCCGATCGCCGCAGCGAGGGCGTCGCCAGGCCTCGACCGATCGGTGTTCACCGCACCCCGTTCGTGACTGCTCGACCAGCTCACGTGTGCCACACAGGCTCGAGTTCAAGATTTTCGGCGACCTCGAAGTGATGCCCTCGCGCTTCGAGAGCTTCGCCGAGAGTGGCGAGCGCTTCCTCCAGAAGCTCGGCGTTGAACGAGACGCATGAAGTTCAAGCACGCGAATCACGCATGTAAAGCGCTCGACCGGGTACCGTTGCGCGCGCTCGAGGCTGTCGGGCCAAAGGCGCGCAAGCTCCTACGGCGTGGCGGCGGCCGTGCGTTCGGCGTCGTCTGGTCCGACATCGGCAGGTGCTCGAATAGCCGGGGATGATCTCGACTTCACGGTCCTGACTACCCGCGCGGAGTCCCCACGCTCTCCCCCGCCAGGAGCTTCGCCACCGCGAGGTTCAGCCGCTGCGGCGACGTACCGCGCGTGAACGCGGCGGCGACGTCGTTCGGAGCGGTGGTCACGGCGCGCGAGAACGACTGCGACGTCACGATCCGATCGAGCTCGCGGAGCCAATCCGAGCGCTCGCGCCACTCGTAGCGCAGCAACGCGATGGCGGCTGCGAGGTGCGTCGGCAGCTTGAACGCTTTCGCAGCTCTCGCGGAGGGGGTGGGCGGCTCTGGGGCCTGCGGAGGGCGGCGAGCGGAGGGCACGGGCGGCACCACGCCCGTGCGCAGCTGCGCCTCCGCGAGCGCGGCCTCCGACTCGCGGAGCGCGTGCCCCTCGGCCATCACCGGCCGCAGATCGCGCGCGTGCGCCTCGGTCGCGAACCGCACGGCCGGGATCACGGGAAGCGCGGGCGGCGCGTCCTCGGGCGCGGGCGAGTCGTGCGCGAGCGTAATCCCGAGCTTCGCGAGCTTCGCGAGCGCTTCGCGATCCGGCTCGCGGGAGAGCAAGAGCACGTGCGGCGCCGCCCTCCGCACGAGGATCGGGGCGAGCAACTCGGCGGCGCGATCGAGCGCACGCGACGTCTCGTCGAGCTCGAGGACGACGTGACGACCGACGCGCGCGCGCGTCACGAGGGCGCCCCACTCGCGAATCGCGGTCTCGACGACCACCGGCACCCCGCGTTCGCCCGCGATGGCACGGAGCGCTCCGAGGATCTCTTCGGTCGTCGCGCCGACGCCACAGGCCGCGAGCACGCTCTCGCGCGTGAGGCGTAGGCGCGCCACGCTGTCCACGTGGACGAGCTCCGCGGCGAGGCCGGCGATCAAGGACGCACCGAACGGTGCGTTCGGGGCGAGGAGGATCTCGTAGCTCGCCTGCACGTAGCTGCGCGTCTCGGTCGCGCCTCGGCCCGTGAAGGCGTCGTGAAGCTCCGGCGGCATCGCGAGCACATCGTGCTCCGCGTCGACCGTGAGCCACGGGGTCGCGAGCCCGTCGGTGCGCAGCCTGGCGACGAGGGTCTCGATGTCGTCGCCGCTGGCGTGCGCCGTGGCCGACCACACCAGCGCGTCGCCGAGCGAGAGCTGCGCACCGCGCGGCGCGGTGCGGGCGAGGTCGACGAGGCGGCCGAGCGAGCTCGGGCCCCTCCCCGAAGCGTCCGCTCCCGCGACGACGAGCGCACGAACGAGCGCCGCGGGCTCGCTCGCGCACGCGCGCATGCGGTCCAGATCGATCGCGAGCACTTCGTGACGCATGAGCGCACCGGCCCAGGTCCACGCACGCACCGCGGCGATCGCGTGCGGCAGCGTGCGCGCGAGCTTCTCCTCGGCGCTCGCATGGAGCGCTCCGTTGGCCGTGATCCGCGCGCGGGCACGCATCACGACCCCAGGCAGGAGCGCGAGAGCGAGCCGGGGAGAGGCGCTCCGTGGGGAGGTGGATGACACGCACGGCGCCGCGTGACGCACTGGCGGCGCTTCGCCGAGCCGCCGCTCGAGACAATCGGACATGACCCCGAACATGCTCAGGCGATCGAGATCAGCGCGGGAGCCATTGGACCACGTCACGGGGAAGCGTCGGCACACCTCGGCGATCACGATCGCCGGCGCGGGTACCCCGCGCAGCGCGAGCAGCCGGACGAGATCGCCGCGGGCGTGCGAGCGCGCGACGAGGAATTGCAGCGCGAGGCGCGCGTGAGGGGTCACGTCGGCGATCAGACGATCCATGCGCGCGTCGTCGCAGAGCATCCGTGCGACACGCTCGACGAGCTCCCTCTGCGAGCCCCCGTCGAGCGCCACGAGCTTGCCGAGGAGCGTCTCGACGAGGCTGGGCGGGAGGCCGCGCAGCTCGCGCTCGATGCGCTCGACGGTCGCGCGGTCGACCGCGGTGAGCGGCGGATCGTCCCGCAGATCGAGGACCATCGCGGGCGCCGCGAACCGCGGCGGCGGGACCGGCGTCGGATCGTCGCGCTCGATGCAGCAGCGCTTGTACTTGCGACCGGAGCCGCAAGGGCAGGGATCGTTGCGACCAGGGCGCACGACCGACTCGTGGGACGGCGGAGCGCGGGCCGCAATGCAGCGAGCGATGAGCGTCACGCGGCGCGCGTGTATGGGCTGGCTATCCCAGCCTGCCGAGCTTCCGATACGCCTCCTCCACCACCAACGCGCAGCCGATCGAAGCGAGCGGCACCGCCTCCCCCGCCCCGTACGCGTGGAAAGCCCATTCCCCGTCCGCGCGGCGTTCGAACACGTCGAGCTGGATCCGCGTGACGCTCACCAGCACGTACGTCCGCAGCGAGTCGATCGTCCGGTAGTGCGCGAACTTGTCCCCGCGGTCGTATGCCTCGGTGGTCGGGGAGAGCACCTCGACGAGGACGCTCGGGTTCAGGAGCTCGTCTTCCTCGGTATCCGTGAAGAGCGGCTCGCCGCAGAGCGCGGAGACGTCCGGGTACGTGCCCTTGCCGTTCCCGGTCTTGACGCGCATGTCCGAGCCGAACGCGAGGCAGGGACCATCGGCGAGGGCGCGCACGAGCGCGGTCAGGACGTTCGCCGAGATGATGTTGTGCGCCTTCTTCGCGCCGGACATCGCGAAGACTTCGCCGTCGACGAACTCGTGCTTCGTCTCGGACGCGCGTTCGAGCGCCACGTACTCGGAGTAGGTGCGAGGAGCGGTGCGCGCGGGATCGCTCGACATCTGTCGATCGTATAGCAGGGCTCTCGCAACGGCGCGGGCGCTCGCGCTCACTCGTCCTCCTCGAGTCCCGCGGCGGCCCCCGTCGACGAGCGCGAGCTCGATCGCATCGAACGGCTCGGCACGCACCGTGACCGCGCCCGCCTGTGCGCATGCGCGCATGCGCGCCGATGGTCAGCGGGAGCGATTCGTCGCGGCGACGGCGGCCTCGAGCTCGGCGATCCGCGCGAAAGCGGCCTCCTTCGCGGTGCGCTCGGACTCCGCCGCAGCGAGGGCAACCTCCTTCGCGACGCGCTCGGACTCCGCCCTCGCGATGGCGTCCTCCTTCGCAACGCGCTCCGCCTCCTTCGCCGCGCACTCTCGCTCCTCGGGCGAGAGCCACCACTTCGTCCCGTCACGATCATCGGCGATGCGGACGCGCTGCCCCTCGTTGACCGCGAACACCCACGCGCCGAGCGTGGGCGAGAACATCGGCCCCTCTCCCGCGTACACGCGGCGGAACCCGTCCTCGCCGCGACGCCAGAGCTGGAGGCGATGCGGACCGCCGCCGCTGCGTGGGCCCACGAGCTTCGGATCGAACACCCACAGCTCTCCCACGCCCGCGGCGGCGCACTTCTCCGGTGCGGTCGCGTAGTCCTTGCGTGGCCTGCTGCTCACCACCTCCACCGCGAGGCGCGGCGGCGTGTGACCGGGCTTCCAGGTGCACAGCGCCTCGAGCGCGTCGCCTTCGGGAGTGCGCGGCTCGATCAGGCTCAGATCCGGATCGACACCGACGTTCGGCTCGCTCTCCTCCCAACGCACCGCGAGGTTGCGCGCGATCTGCGCGTCACGCCCCGTCCCCGCGATCCACGCGAGCAGGATCTGCTTCAGCAAGTCGAGGGTCAAATCGTGCGGCTGCGACTCGGGCACGGGCTCCTCCGGGAGCGTCCAGTCCGGGCGCGTGCGCGGGATCTCGTAGTGGATCATCACGCGAGCCGAGTCGGGCATGGACGTCATCGTAGCGCCCTCTCGACACGGTGACCGACGCGGTTGCGCGCGCCGTCAGCCCGTGGCTCAGGTGGGCGCCTCACGGGGCAGGCCCGTGACGACAACACCCGACGGCTACCTGAAGCTCCGACGGATCGCGCTCGCGAACATCGCGCGAGGCGAGCGGTGAGCGCGCGTGACGTGGCCGGAAGAACGGCGCTTCGGGCCTACTTCGAGTCCGCCATGCGCGACGACCAGTAGCCGGGTCGGCGATGGCGGTGCATCACGGCGAGCACCACGTACTCCATCGTGCTCTCGGCGAAGACGACGAGGTAAGGGAATCGACGAAGGAGCCGACGACGTACGGTCACATCGGGGGGCGCGAAACGGTCGGGCGTGCTGAGGGTGGGATCGCTGCGAAGCTTGGCGACCGTCGCGCGCAGGTCATCCAGGAACTCGCGACCGAGGCCGTCACGCTGCAACTCGTACCAATCCACGGTCGCGTCGATCTCGGCAATCGCCTCGTCGTGGATTCGCCAACGCTTCATCGCGCCGCGGGACGGGCGCGCGCTGCAACCTCCGCCAGAGCCTCATCGAGATCGCGCGTCGCTGCCGTACCATCGAGAACCTCGCGAGCCCGGCCGGCAATCACGTCGGCCCATGCCCGTTCGATCTCGGGCGCGGCGTTTTCGCCGAGCGTCGGCAGCAACTCCCGAACGAGCTCGTCTCGCTCGTCGAGCGACAGCTCGAGTGCTTCCTCGAGGACCTTGCGTGCGCGCGCATTCACACCCGCAAGTCTAGCATGCGTTCGCTCGAGACGAAGCGATGGAGCACGCTCCCCCGGTCCTGCAGGGCGAGCACCGCGTCTGGCGTCCGGCAGATCGACGACCATCGCGGGCGCCGCGAACCGCGGCGGCGGGACCGGCGTTGGTGAGAAGCTCTCAGGGCGCGCTCAGCTCCCTCGCCGCTATCCGCGCGAACTCTCTCAATAGCGCTTTGTCTTCGACGAGCGCCGAGTGCATGCGATCGAGATCGAGCTCCGTGTAGAGGTGCGCGAGGACGTTGCGCAGACCCGCCCACCCCTGCAGCGCGACGGACTGCTCAGGGCTCACGAGCCCGGCCTGCGCCAGTCGCACGAAAGCATCGCGGTAGGTCTCCGGCGCGCCGAGCCCTCGCTTCGCAACCATCTCCATCGCGAGATCGAGGCAACACTGCGCGGCGAGCTCGAGCGCGCGGCTGACCTTCAGCCATGCATCGAAGTCCGTCTCCAGCGCGGCACGGGTGATGGTCGCCGCATACTCGTCGAGCCGGGCGAGGAGCCGCTCGAGCAGATCGAGCTGCGCCTCACCCATGGCTCAACCGGTCGAGCATGCGGCGGCGCATGTGCTCCCACGTCGGCCGGAAATCGAGCCACTCGCGGAGGGCGTTTCGTTCGAACTCTCGACGCGCGTGCAGGTCCCGTTCGACGAGCACGCGTCCTTCTCGAACCACGGTGGCCCTGAACCGCGGCGCGGCGCGATCGATCTGACGCACGTCGAGCTCCGGACCGCGGGGCATGGCACGCCGCTGCAGCTCCGCGGCCCAGCGCTCGATGACCGCGTGCGGGAGGAGCTCCGACGCGACGAGCGCGACGTCGAGATCGCGCGCCGCCTCGCCCCGTGCCGCGGAGCCGTACAGGTACGCCACGACGACGCGATCATCGAAGATCTCGCCGGCGAGCCGAGCGAGCTCGCGGAGCGCGTCTTCGGCGATGGGACGCCGTTCAAGCTCGGGATCGCCGGACACGACACGGAGTGTAGCGCTCGAGACGCGGCATCGCAGGGCTTCGCGCCCCACCCGGACATTTTGCGCTGCACGGACAGATGGACCGGTCAGTGACTCCGATACCCCCTCGCGGCGTGCTCAGCTCGGTCTCGAGCTCGCGGACATTCGTCGTCGATATCGAGGCGGTCGCGACGCGGGCGGCACCGCGGACGGTCATCCTCCCAGCGCACCGCGAGGTTGCGCGCGATCTGCGCGTCGCGACCCGTCCCCGCCCGGCGCGTTGCGGCGACACTGGCCCTCGCGACTGGCCGCGGTCGTGAGCGACGCGGCGGCGGTCGACGCGTTCGTCGAGAGCATCGACCGAGATCGCTACCTGAAGCTCCGACGCATCGCGCTCGCGAACATCGCGCGGCGCGCGAGACCTACGGTTGGGGACGCGGCCGCGCCGCTGCTATGCTTCCGCGCGATGGTGCGCCCGGAAGAGCTAGCGCGCGCGCTGGTGCGGCGGCACGAGCGCGCGCGTCGCGACGCAGATCTCGAGGCCGAGAGGGTGCGTGCGAGCCTGCTGCGCGCGCTCGCCGACGCACCGCCGCCATCACCACGTCGTCAGTGGCTCATCGGCTCCCTCGCGTGGGGCGGCTTCGGCGAGGGATCCGACGTCGACCTCGTGGTCGAGGGGCTCGACGCAGCGGAAGCGAGCGCGCTCACCGCGCACCTCATCTTCGCGCTACCGGTGCCGGCGCACGTCCTGCGGCTCGAGGAGTTGTCGCCGAGCTTCCGCGCACGCGTCCTCGCCGAGGGGCACGAGCTCGATGTCGCCGGCTGAGCGCGCGACCGCCGCCGATCTGGCGCGGCTCTGCGCCGAGATTCGCGCCGATCGCGCCGCCATGGAACGGTGTGCCGACGACGTTC
>JBKJQC010000604.1:0-8915 GCA_046593995.1 Polyangiales bacterium | reverse complement strand
TGCTCACGTTGCGGAGTCCCGCGGCCGTGTAGGCCTCGAGCCAGAAGCGCATCGTCTCGCGCATCCGGCCCTGGGTCACCGACCGTCAGCTCGAGACGATGCGCTTCTGGCTCGAGGCCTACACGGCCGCGGGACTCCGCAACGTGAGCACCAACACCATCACCAACATGGAGCCGGCGCGGGTGACGCGCGATCGTTGGTACGACGCGATCACCGTGCGCATCTTCGCCACGGGTACCGACTACACGATCGACGCGAACGGGGCGCTGGTCTCGGGGAGCTCCACCAAGCGGCGTCCTTTTACCGAGTACTGGACGATGATCCGCGGCCGCGCCGCGATCGGTCTACCACGCGCGGACAAGGCTTGCCCGCGTTGTGGCGCCCCGCTCTCGATCGACATGGCCGGCTCGTGCACGCACTGCCGCGCGCACGTCGTCAGCGGCGAGTTCGACTGGGTCTTGTCACGCATCGAGCAAGACGACGCGTACGCTGGGTGAACCGATGGCGATCCACGACTTCTTCAGCGAGACCGCGCGACGCAGAGTGGGCGAGGCGGTGGCGCGCGCAGAGCAGCAGACCGGCGCCGAGATCGTCGTCGCGCTCCGCAAGGCGTCGGCGAGGTACCGCGCGGCCGACGCCTTCTTCGCGGCGCTCGCCGCGTTGACGACCCTGATCGTCATGCTCTTCATCCCGGCCGAGTTCCCGCTCTGGTCGTTCGTCTTCGACGTGATGGTGGTCTTCGCCGTCGCGCTCACGATCGCGCGGCTGATCCCCGGCCTCGCGCGCGCGTTCACGCCGGAGGACGAGCGGAAGGAGATGGTGCACGCCGCCGCCGCCGCCGCGTTCCTCGGGCGCAGGATCCACGGCTGCAAGGCCCGCAACGGCGTGCTCGTCTACGTATCGGTGGTCGAGCAGGCGGTCGAGATCGTCGGCGATCTGGCGATCGATCCGAAGCCGCTCGAGCCGGCACGCAAGGCGACGCGCGACGCGCTCGTGGCCGGCGACCTCGACGCCTTCGTGGCCGCGGTCGAGCAGTTCGGGAGCGCGCTCGCCGCAGCCCACCCCCCGAGCGCGGACGACGTGAACGAGCTCGCCGACGACGTCCTGACATAGCAGCTACACTCCGGCCCATGCGCGTCCTCTGATCGCCGGAACGCCGAGCACGACCGCGACGGACAGCGACATGAGCGGCGCCGCGATCGTCATCGTCCCGACCACCGCACCCGCCGCCTCCCCCCTCATGGTCCAGATCGTGGGAACGAAGACCGGCTGCGACGTCTTCAACAACGTGGGCGGCCAGACCGGCGACGTCCCGCCGTCGCCGGAGCGACCGGCAACGCGCTGATCGACGTCGAAGACATGAGCCTGTGATCTCTTTCCGGCGAGCCACCGGTCCAAGACGGCGAGGTCACAAGACGACCCGATGACGGGACGCCGCAAAACCCCATTCGTCCCATGGAAAACGAGAAGATCGCCCGGCGAACGCTCGCGCTCACTTGCGGCATCCACAACATCCGCCATAATCATCACGTGCAAGGCCCCGCCGGACACGCTGCGCCGATCCGCGAGCCCGGCTCTGCCAAGCGGGGCCGCCCACCGAAGAGGGGCGCCGGCCTGCCGCATACGCGCCGGCCGGCGGTCGACCCGCGCCATCCCCACCACGTCACCGTCCGCGTCCGCCGAGGCACTTGGAGCCTCCGTAGCCAGCGCTCCTTCGCGCGCATCGCGGGTGCGCTCGACGCTGTGCGCGGCCGAGAAGGCTTTCGCATCACGCATTTCTCGGTGCAGGGAAACCACCTCCACCTGCTCGCCGAGGCGACGAATCGGCGCGCGATGTCGAATGGTCTGCGCGCGCTCCTCATCCGCATCGCCAAGCGGATCAACGCGATGATGGGCGCGTCCGGTCCTCGCTTCGCGGATCGCTTCCACGAGCGCGCGTTGACCGGGCGCACGCAGGTACGGAACGCGCTCCGGTACGTGATTCACAACCGCGCCGTCCACCTCGAGCGCCTCGGCAAGCCGGCACCGCGCGATCCCGACCCGTTCTCGTCGCTCGTGCGTGGCGAGCTCGCCTCCGCACCGGAGACCCTGCTGCTGAAGACCGCAAGGCAGCGCGCCGGACCATGAAGCACGAGATCCTGCGCGGTCCTGTTCGGCGCCGCGTGGAGTGAGGCAGGGCTCTTTCCGGTTCCGCCGCCCGCGGCGTACGTTCCGGATCCTGGAGATGCGCGCACTCGCTCTCGCGGCGGCGATCGCCTTCCTGTCGGGTTGTTCCGGCGGTGGTGACGACCGCGCGCTCCGCGAGTGGACGTTCGTCCGAGCGGATGGGATCACCAAGCCGCTCACCCTGCCCGCGCACGTGGACGGCATGCTGCCACGCGCCGCGGGCAGCTACACGCTCCGCACCACGCTCGCGATCCCAGCGGAGTGGCGCGGGCGACCGCTGACCATCGCGTTCCCCTTTTTTCGCGGGAAGTCCGTGCTGCGGATCGGCGAGCTCGAGGTCGGCGACGCCTATGCGAGCGCCGTCGATCGGGTCACGTCGACCGGCAGCCAGCTCTTTCGCATCCCGTCGGCGGTCACGGACCGCGCGACGCTCGATGTCGAGCTCCGCGTGCAGCACGTCGCGTCGTTCACCGGCTGGATCGACACCGTGCCGCTGCTCTCCCCGAACCCGGACGGCGCGTCGCGCGCGGCGTTCGTGCGCATCTTCAACGCGGCGCAGTGGGCGACGGGCGTCGCGATCGTGTCGTTCGTCGCGCTCACCTACGGCGCGCTCTTCCTCATGTACCGGACGCGGCGCGCCTTCGCGTGGTTCGCGCTGCAGTGCGCGACGATCCTCCCTTACCTCGCATACTTCTCGGGGTGGTCGCAGCTCTTGCTCGGCGCGCGCGATCTCTGGCCGTGGCACGCGCTCCCGATGGAGATGTCGATGGTCGCCGGCGCGCACTTCGCGGCCGAGCGGTTCGATGTCGCGCCGCTCCGCGGTCTCACGTTGGTCGGGCTCGTGGGGATGGGCGCGGCGGCGATCCTCCTCGGCGATCCGTTCCGCACCGTGCCGTGGATCCTCGCGTACACCACCATCCTCGCCGCCACCGCGGCCATCGCGGTGATCATCCTCGTGCGTGTGCTGCGCGCGCGCGAGCGAACGTTCGACGCCGCGCTCTACCTCGTCTGCTGGCTCGGTGGCTGGTCGATCGCGGCGCCGTCCGTCGCGAGCTGGATGGGACTCGGGCAGCCGCTCGGCGGAGTCCAGACGCAGGGGCTCGCGCTCACCTTCTTCGCCGTGCTGCAGTTCCTCGGCCTCGCGCGCGAGCACGTGGCGAGCCTCCGCGAGTCCGAAGCCCGCGTGAAGGAGCTCTCCGCGGTCGCGCAGGAGCTGCGGCACCAGGTCGCCGCGCGGTCGCGCGAGCTCGCGTCGGCGCTGTCGCGAGACACGAGCGAGAGCGGCACCGACTCGCTCTCCGCCGGAGATCGCTTCGACGATCGCTACGTGATCGTCCGCTCGATCGGCCGCGGCGGGATGGGGCGCGTCTACGAGGTCGAGCGCGTCACCGACGGCGGCCGCTTCGCCCTCAAGGTCGCGACCGGCGTCGTCTCGGGCGCGTCGGCCGCACGGTTCGCGCGCGAGGTCGAGATCGGGGCGCGCATGCGTCACCCGAACCTGGTCGCCATCGTCGACGTCGGCGTGGTGCGCGGCACGCCCTTCCTCGTCATGGAGCTCGTCTCGGGTGGCTCGCTCGACGACGAGCGGCAGCGCTTCGGCGAGATCGCGTGGGGCCTGCCGATCCTGACCCAAATCGCGCGCGCCCTCGAGGCGCTGCACGCGGAGGGCGTCGTCCACCGCGATCTCAAGCCGGCGAACGTCCTCCTCACCCAGAGCGACGGGGGCATTACCGCGAAGGTCGCGGACTTCGGCATCTCGCGGTTCGACGACAGCCGCCCTCACGCGAGAGGGGTCGATCCCGAGCTCTTCAAGTCGAGCCTCGGCCGCGCGCGCGACAAGAACGCGCCCAAGGTCACGACGACCGGCTCGTTCGTCGGGACGCCGGAGTACATGCCGCCGGAGGCCACGACCGCTCCGGCCGTCGAGCCGAGCGCCGACGTCTATGCGTTCGGGATCCTCACCTGGGAGGTGCTCACGGGATCCTCGCCGTACGCGGTGCCCGCGCTCTATCTGGCGCTCGCGGGACAGACGATCCCCGATCCGATCCCGCTCGGCGAGGAGGTCCCGCGCGAGCTCGCGCGCTTGCTGCGGCGATGCGTCGGCGTCGATCCCCGCCGTCGCCCCTCGATGACCGACCTCGCCGAGACGCTCGAGCGCGCGTCACGGGACTGAGGGCTCGGAGTCTTTCGGGACGACGATCCCTTGCTCGGCGAAGTGCGCGCGAACGGCGTCGGTCATCGTCTGCTCGAGCTTCTCGCGGCGCTCGAACAACCACCACGCCTCCTCCTCTTCTCCGACGCCGAGCGGTTCCCCCTCCGCATCGAGCGCCTTCGCGGCCGCGAGGCGATCGGCGAGCGCGGGATGGCTGTCGTCGGGAGACGCGGGCGCATCGAGGAGCGTGGTGTACGCGTCGGCGAGGGCATCGTCGGCGAGCGGCTCGATCGGCCGGTACTGATAGAGGTTCGACCATCCGCGACCGTGATGATCGGCATCCGAGACGGACCGTTCCAGGTGCGCATCGAACTCGAGCTTCCGCTTCGTCACGTGCCGGAGGGCGCGGCGGAACGTGGTCGAGCCGTAGGCCTCGACGGCTCGACGATCGGCGAGCACCTCTTGCAGGCGCGCGGCTCCCTGCGTGACGCGCGCGAACAACTCGCCGTAGCTCTTCACGAACCACCACGCAGGATTCCACCAGTCCATCGCGTCGATCTTCCGATGGTGGCTGACGCGCCGCTCGATCGCCCGGCGTACGCGGAGCGCGAGCCCGCCGCGCGCCGTACCGTCGTCGCGGAGGTGTCCGAGCTCGTGCGCGACCAACGCCGCGAGCTCGCGCACGCGGAGCCCCTCGAGCAAGGCGATCCCGAGGATCAGCGTCCGGCGGCCGTTGCCCGCGAGCGCATGCCCGTCATCGGTGACGGCGAGCTCGGTCCCCGTGGTGATGCGGATCTCGTCGATCTCACGGGTGCCGAGGGTGCGTGTGATCTCGCGGAGCAGCGCGCGGAGCCGAGGGTGCTCCTCCTCTCGCAGCGGCCTCCCCACGAGCACGTCGGGGATGCGCGCGAGCACGCTGCGCATCGTCGCCCACAGTACGACGAGGGCGCAGATGAACGCGTAAGAGTAGAGCTCCCCCGACGGGTGACCGACCGAGAGGACGGAGGCCATCACGGTCGCGGCGGCTCCGACGACGATCACCGCGACCAGCGGCAACGAGACGTAGTAGTACACGGTAGCGATCCAAACGATCCCTCGGTACAGTGCGCGTAGCGATCTTGCGCTGCGCTTCTCGTCGATGGCTCGCAGCGTGAGCCCGCTGAAGACGGGCCCGGCCAGAGCGATGAACGCGAGGGCGACCACCCACACGGCGCTCACCGCCACAATCGCCAGCGCGGCCCACATGCTCGGGATGGACGGATACTCGACAATGACGCCGGCGTCTCAGAGCACGTGCTGCGCGTAGACCAGGACGTAGAGCGTGATGAGCAGGATGGAGATGAAGTCGAGCACGACGCCGATGCGGATCATCGCGGAGAGCCGGACGTAGCCGCTCCCGAAGACGATCGCGTTCGGCGGGGTGCCGGCCGGGAGCGCGAAGTCACACGAGGCCGCGAGCGCGCTCGCCGACAGCACCGGCATCGAGCGCGGGAGCACGTTGAGCGCGACGTTGATCGTCGCCGTGTTCGACGCGACCGCGGTCAGCACGACCGACGACGCGGTCGCCACCAGCACCTGCAGGCCCAACGGGAGCCGCGCGACGCCCGCGAGCTTCATCGCCATCCACGCAGCGAGCCCGCTCCCCTCGATCCCCGCCGCCATCGCGAAGCTCCCGCCGAGGAGGACCAGGGTGCTCCAGGGGATCCGCCGGATGGCGTCGCGACCGAGGACACCGAGAACGACCAAGAGCATCGCGGCGAGCACCCCCACCGCGGCCTCGTAGTGCTTGCCGACGATCACCACGCCGAACGTCCGCTTCACGAGGGGCGCGATCCTCGGGACGATCACCGAGCGGATCGGATCGCCGAACACCCACAGCGTCGCCGCGAGGAAGAAGATCGACGCGACGCGCCTCTCCTGCGGCGACGGCGGCCCCATCTCCGCGAGCGATCGCTCGATCACCTGGCGCACCTCGCGCGCGTCCCCCTCCGCGTCCCGCTGCAGCGCGGGATCGCTCCGCCCGTGCAACCACAGCACGCCCCACACGATCGGCACCATGATGACGACGAAGGGGACGCCGAACGCCATGTACTTCAGGAAGGGGATGTCGAAGCCGAGCTTGTCCTTCACGAAGCCACAGAAGATCGAGTTGGTGCCGGTGCCGATCTTCGTGCCGATGCCGCCGACGTTCGAGGCGTACGCGACCGCGAGCATGACCGAGGTGCCGTAGCGATCGAGCTTCCGCTCCTCACCCCCTGCTCGCGAGGACGCCTCGAGCTGCTGGAGGAGCGCCACCCCGATCGGCATCATCATCACGGCCGTCGCGGTGTTGCTGATCCAGAGCGAGAGCGACGCGGTCGCGACGATCACCCCGAGCAACAGTCGACGCGGGCTCGTGCCGACCTTTCGCATCACGTGGAGCGCGATCCGGCGGTGGAGCGACCACGCCTCCATCGCGGCGCCGAGCGCCATCCCGCCGAGGAAGAGGATCACGTACGCATCCACGAACGGCTCGGCGGATCTCTTCACGTCGCCGAGCGGCCCCTGCCCGAACACCCCGAGCAGCGGATAGGCCACGAGCGGGATGCAGGCGGTGATCCAGATCGGCAGCGCCTCGAACAGCCAGAGGACCGCCATCGCCGACGCGACCGCTGCCGCGTACGCCGGGCGGTGACCATGCCCCGGGATGCGGTGGAGCCCGGACGGTACGAACGCGAGCAGCGCGAACACCGTCACGGCGAGCGCGATCCCGACCTTCGCCCCCACGCGCATCCGCCACTTCTATAAGATCGGGACGCTTCACGGGAGATCACGGGAGATGACGAGAGCGCACGGGTGATGGCGTGATGAAGATGCGACGGCTCGCGGGGGTGAGGATCTCCAACGTCTTCCTGCTCGACGGCGGCCCGGGCGATCGCTTCCTCGTCGACACCGGCCACTGGACCGAACGCGCGGCGCTCGCGCTCGAGCTACGCAACGCGGGCATCTGGCCGTCGGAGCTGACCGGCGTGCTCCTCACGCATCGCCACTCGGACCACGCCGGCAACGCGCGCTGGCTGCAGCGGCAGTTCGGCGTGAAGATCTTCGCCCACCGCGCCGACGCCGAGATCCTCGACGGCACCACCGAGCTCCCCCTGATGGAGCGCGGCGAAGGGAGCTTCATGGCCGGCGTGCTCGCGCGGTTCGAGAACCGCTTCCCCGCGCGCGTGAAGGTCGACCGCGCGCTCGAGGACGGCGACTCGGTCTCGAGCCTCGAGGTGCACTGGGTCCCCGGCCACACCGAGGGCTCGGTCTTCTATCGCCACGGCGAGACGCGCGCGCTGATGTCGGGCGACACGCTCCTCACCGCGCTGCCGCCGCTCGTCTTTCGCGCCGGGCTCGCGACCGTCTACCCGACCTTCACGCGTGACATGGGGCAGGCGTTCGCCTCCATCAAGGCGTTCCACGCGCGCGGTCTCGACTACGACAGCCTGCTCCCCGGGCACGGACGACCGCTGACGAACGACGCGCGACGCGTGATGAGCGAGTGGCTCCACGCGCAGGGAATTCTCGACGTGATTCCGAGCGTCTGAAGGTCGTCACCTCACGCTGCGCGAGAGCCGAGACGCCCACGTCATCCACGCTCCGCGCTCACCGAAGCGCTTATCGACGTGCATTTTCGCGCGAGCTTTTTCTTGGCCCGTGCCTCGGCGCTCCCATAGCGAGTGGTCACCATGAAGCGCACGCACCTTCCCCTGAAGCCCGCTCTCTTCGTCGCCGTCGCTGCTCTCTCTCTCGGAGCGGGCGGTTGCGCGACGACGGCCACGAGCGCGCCCGTCCACACGGTCGAGCCGGCGCTGCATCCCTCGCGCATCGCCGCGAACCATGCGCTCGCCGGCGATCGCGAGAACACGCACGTCGTCGAGTCGGGCCTGCCCGTCGCGGCCGTGTTCCGCCAGCCCGGTGACTATGCGGTCTTCCGCTTCACCGGGAACTTCCGCAGCGGTCCCGTCACGCTCACCGAGCGCGTCATCGCCCGCGAAGGCTCCGTCATCACCGTCGACTTCACGCTCTCCGAGCAGGCTCCGATCAAGGGCGGCACGATCGTGAAGGAGCAGACGCTCCGCGTGAAGATCGACACCGCCGTCGGCGGCAAGGGGGAGGTCTTCGGCGTCTCGAAGATCGTGAAGGGCGTCCCGGTGCTCGGGGACGTCGCCGACTACGACGCGATGATGGCAAAGACGATGGTCGTCGCCGACGCGAACGAAGAGACGCTCGAGACCAAAGAGGTCGACGTCAAGCTCGGTCAGAAGACGATCACCGCCGAGAAGACGACCTACAAGGTCATCGTCGGCAAGAAGAAGGCGACGATGACCATCACCCAGAGCGACGCGTTCCTCTGGGGCGACCTCGGCGGCGAGATCGTCGCGGAGGACGGCACCGTGGTCTACAAGGCCGAGCTCGTGGAGAGCGGATCGGCGGGGCAGACCCCGTTCGTCGCCTCGGACGACGACTGATCACCGTCCAACGCACGCTCGAGAGCGAGATCCGTTCACGGATCACGTTCCACGTGCACGTTCACGGCGAGAAGCGGGGGCGCTTCGCTTCGCGCGGACGC